>JBFOLV010000450.1:0-7295 GCA_040830325.1 Kordiimonas sp.
ATGCTTCACGTATTGCAGAATATGTTGGACGTGCCTTCCGTGTTGCAACTTCAGGCAGGCCCGGCCCCGTAGCACTGGCATTACCCGAGGATATGCTTCGGCAGTTAGTAGAGGCACAAAAATCAATTCCATACACTGCGGCGAAGGCGCATCCTTCTGTGCATGATGTATCGAAAGTTAAGTCGATCTTGGAAACTGCGGAGCGGCCGCTACTTATGCTTGGCGGCAGTGGCTGGACAAATGAAGCAGTCAAACAAATACAAAGTTTCGCCGAAAACAATAACCTGCCAGTCACTGTTTCCTTTCGCTGTCAGGACCGGTTTAACAACAACCATGACAACTATATTGGTGACATGGGCATTGGTGCAAATCCTGCACTCGTAAAGCGCATGCAGGATGCTGATGTTTTGATGGTTCTAGGCTCCCGCCTTGGTGAAATGACAACCAACGGATACGAGCGCATTTCGGCACCCGTACCAGAACAGACCCTTATTCATATCCACCAAGGCGCTGAAGAATTAGGGCATGTCTATCAGCCTGATTTAGCAATCAACGCTACACCAGCAACAATTGCTCCAGCTCTCTCCGAGATGAAGCTTTCAGGAAGTGAGCGCTGGACTGCTGGTACAAAGGCAGCCCGCGCTGCGTTTGAGGCATGGACAGTTCCAACAGATAACCCAGGCCCTGTTAAAGTAGCCGCTCTGTATGAACATATGCGGTCAGCTTTGCCTGCAGACACCATTATATGTAACGGCGCTGGCAACTATGCCGCATGGCTACATCGCTTTTACCGCTATGAAACCTTCCCATCACAGCTAGCACCAACATCAGGGGCGATGGGCTACGGCGTGCCAGCAGCAATTGCCGCAAAGATCACAAACCCTGAACGGCCTGTTGTAGCCTTTGCTGGCGATGGTTGTTTTATGATGAATGCGACCGATCTCGCAACAGCAGCTCACTATAATGCGAATGTAGTTTTCCTCGTGTTCAATAACAGTATGTATGGCACTATTCGCATGCATCAGGAGCGAGATTATCCAGTGCGAGTATCTGGCACAGAGCTTACAAACCCCGACTTTGTCGCTTTCGCTAGAAGCTTCGGCTTACATGCTGATAAAGTTGAGGCAACAGAAGACTTTGCCCCTGCCCTTGATGCAGCAATGAACGCAGGTAAACCAGCGCTTATTGAGATAACCATAGACCCCGATGCTATTGCACCAACAGCCACAATTTCAGGCCTGCGCGGCAAATAAACTCCACCACACATTAGACGAGAAGCGATTTATGCTTCTCGTCGCCTTTTTTCGATTCGAAAAATTACATTTTTATCTTTAATTTCCTAAATTTATCAAAGCACTACGTACATTCAGTTAAAGATAACCGACTTTCATCATCTCCTTTTAGCCACTATGATAACCTTGCAGGCGGGGCGCAAATTTGCATCGAGTAAGAGGGCATTATGGCTAATTCCCACGAAATTTTGTTTGTGCGCAGAAACCTTTCCAATCAATCTACTACAGGCATCACCCATATTGGTGGCCGTCTAAAAGAAGGCGCTGAATGGAGCATACCCAGCGAGGAAGCTATAAAAGGCATTCAATCTGGTCGCTTTGAATTTTACATTCACAATGACGCTGGCGAGGTTGAAAAACTGGTAGTTGCCAGACACCGGAGACACGGCACCTACCTAAAGGCAGAGCATGATAACGTTCAACCGCAGAAATTACTAAATCTACCCGAAGGTCTCACCGACTGAAAAACGTACCATTAAAGCTCTAGCAAGCAGGATGTTTTATAATCCGAGGTTCACTAACCTTCTTACATTAAGAGCACGACACAAACAGCTTGCCGTTCAGATTTTGTCGCCCCTATCCCACAAGGGAGAATGCCGCTGGTGCATCCACATGAGCATTAAACGTTCGAACTGAAACATGAAACTAGCTTGTTGATATCAGCCTGATTCTTTAGATGTCTTACATCAATCCCGACTGCTGACTTCAGGACCTGTAGTGCTTTGGGACGGCCTGTATAGGAATAACTTGCTGCAAACCTCAAAAAGCCCCAATCAAGCCTCTCCTCACATCCACTGGCCATATCGGGACGCGTGCGACCATAATAGTGAAATGTACGCTTTAAAATACGCCAAAGACGATGAACGGTTCCAATATCGAGAAAAACCAATAAATCAGCTCGCTCCAGTCGCTTTTGCATAGAAGCCGAGTTGTTTCCTTCAAATATCCATTCATCTTGTTCAACTGCTTTGTGAGCCAGTGCTATTGTCTCCTTTGCTGGTCGCTGAACCCAGTTCGCCTTCCAGTACATTGGATCAATATGTACCACCGGAAGGCCTGACAACTGACCAAGCAATAAGGCAAGCGTGGTCTTACCGGAACCGGCCCCACCAATAATCATAACACGTTTGTATGGCATGACCCTTCTTTCTCAGTTCAAATAAAAAACCCCTCGGGCATCACGCTCCGAGGGGTTTTTAAATCTGTTATCGACTACCGAATTAACGGTTGCGAGCTACCAGACCGTCACGCTCAAGGCGCTTACGTTCTAGTTTGCGTGCACGACGTACAGCTGCAGCCTGCTCACGAGCCTTCTTCTCAGATGGCTTTTCGTAAAAGCGACGCATTTTCATTTCGCGGTAAACACCTTCACGTTGAAGTTTTTTCTTCAGCGCACGAAGGGCTTGGTCCACATTGTTATCCCGAACGGAAACCTCCATGGGTTTCTCACTCCTTTCAAAGCCAAAATTTGTGAGTGGCAAGTCGGGCGCACACTCACAGGCACGCGCCGTATAACAAAGCAATGCTTGCCACACAAGTTATTTCACACAAACAACCTGTACCGCGCTAATTAATCAGCACGCTAACCACTCAATTTCTGCACAAAACATAGCAGAAGCAGCCATCCAATGCAAAATGCGGCACTATGTCCCTCGCATCACTGATCTTTTGATGATAGAAATACAGGCAATGATAAAAAGTTTATGCGAATCGCAAGTCGAGATTACAAATGGCAAATAATACAGCTGACATGACACCAGAAGAACTGCGCCTACCGCTTCTTGAGGCTATGCTAAGCCACGTGGCATTTGATGGGTGGTCAGCAGCTGCTTTGAAGCTGGCCGCTGAAGATGTTGGTGTCTCAGCAGAAATGGCCGAACTCGCCTACCCTCGTGGCGCCATGGAAGTATTAGAACTGCACCTTGAACAGGCTGACAAAAAGTTAGCCGACGCTTTATCCGATATGGACCTACCATCTATGAAGATACGAGAGCGCATCACTGTGGCTATTCGTATTCGCTTGGAGCAGAACACCGAAAATCGAGAAGCTGTCCGCCGCGGCCTTTCTCTTCTAGCATTACCAACAAATGTTGTTACTGGCAGCAAAGCCCTGTGGCGTACTGCAGACACAATGTGGCAGGCCGCCGGAGACACGTCTACTGACCACAACTGGTATACAAAAAGAGCTACATTGAGCGCAGTCTATAGCGCAGTATTGGTATACTGGCTTAGCGATGACAGCGAAGATTTTGAAAAAACATGGGCTTTCCTTGATCGTAGAATTGAGGATGTTATGAAAATCGAGAAAACCAAATTTCAAGCACGTAAGATGTGTGAGAACATGCCATCAATCTCTCGCTTCCTTGGCAGACTTAGGTACCCGAGTGTTTAATGACAACACAAGAAGGTGCAGACACATTTCTTACACTTGGTTGCCTTGATACAGAGTGCATAGAAATTGTGGCACGTTGGCTCCGCTATCTTTCAAGCGAGAAGCATGTTTCTGCCCATACTATCGAAGCCTATACAAGAGACTTAGGCGACTTTTTTTCATTCCTACAAAACCACCTTGGAGGTCCTGTGGGGACACGGAGCCTAACAGGCCTCGAAGTGAAAGACTTCCGCTCCTATCTGGCAAATCGCCGCGGTAAGGGTGTATCCGCTAGAACAACGGCAAGATCTCTTTCTTCCATTAGAAACTTCTACCGTTACCTAGCTCGTGTCGAAAACATTGAAAACGATGCGATCAAAGCAGTTCAAGGCCCAAAGCTACCTCATAGGGTGCCTCGCCCGCTAACGGAGGAAGCGGCAAAAAGTGTGCTCGAAACAATCGGCGACTTCTCTGCAGATGACTGGATATCTGCCCGCGACATTGCAGTCATCACATTACTATACGGATGCGGCCTCCGCATCGCTGAAGCCCTCGATATGAATGTAAGCGATATTCCCAAAGGGGACACTATGCGCATTGTAGGGAAACGACAAAAGGAACGTATCGTTCCTGTTATTCCCCTCGTCCATAACGCTATTCAGGCTTATGTATCTGCTTGCCCCTATAGCTTAAGCCCTGACGGTCCGCTCTTCTTGGGAAAACGAGGCAAACGGCTGGGTGCTCGAGCCATACAAAGCAGTATGCAAACAGTTCGTGCAGCCCTTAGTTTGCCCGATGACGCCACACCCCATGCTCTAAGGCATAGCTTTGCTACTCACTTGTTATCGCGAGGAGGCGACCTTAGAACCATTCAGGAACTACTCGGACATGCCGATTTAAAGGCTACTCAAATTTACACCGAGGTGGATGGTGCTCACCTAAAGAATGTGTATGATAAAGCTTTCCGTCGGCGATAAGGGCTTACCAACCCTATCATCGATATTTGTAACACCAAGGTACATTAAGTAATGCGGTCTTTCAGAAAGTTCGACCTTTTTAGAGTTTGGGTTTTAACCCTGCTGTATGCTGCTCTAGTGCTGTTTGGTGTTCTATTGGTGTTCACAACCATCAGCCTGTGGCCTTTTCTTGAAGGACACTATGTTGAGACCGGCATATTGATTGCGACAAGTATCACCACAACTGCAACAAGCTTACATGCACTGCAAAACTTCATGCAGATAATCAGAGTTGAAAAAGGTATTCCGAAGCTGAAAATTGCCCCCTTCTTTTTCATTCTTATATCTCTTGTCATTGCTAGCCGGCTTTTCAACAGTCTTTAATTCTAGTCGGTTAGAACTTCTGTTAATATGAGTCCGAAAACCGCCAGCAGAGTAATCTGGTTAGCGGTAGGATAAAAACATGCAGCAAACAAGTGACATAGAACAAAGACACGTCCTCTATGAGGCCCTATTAACCCGAGATAAACGGTTTGATGGCCATGTTTACTTTGGCGTGACATCAACCGGTATATTTTGCAGGCCCATTTGTCCTGCACCAAAACCTAAATTCAAGAATGTGCTGTTCTTTTCAGATTCTACGACAGCACTACTTGCCGGGTTTCGAGCTTGCAAAAGGTGCCGCCCTGAAACTCGCCCAGGCAGCCCAGCATGGGAAGGTACTAAAACGACAGTCAGCCGTGCTCTCAGATTACTTGCTCAAAGTGATGGCCCTGAAAGCCTACGGGAACTTGCAGACAAACTTGGGGTAACTGACAGGCACCTGCGCCGCCTGTTTCAAGAACATGTTGGCAAATCACCAATCACTGTCAAAACCGATAACCGGCTGAGCTTAGCGAGGACTTTATTAGCAGGTAGCGATGCCTCTATTGCTGACATTGCATTTTCGTCCGGTTTCGGAAGCTTAAGACGCTTCAACGATGCCTTTAAAGCGGCCCAAAATATCACCCCGTCAAAATGGAGAGAGAAACATGGTAACCCCACTCACTCTAGCAACCTATAATAGCCCTCTGGGTGACATTATAATCCTCCAATCAGGCAAACAGATACACATCTGTGAATTCTCTGACAGGCAAGAGCGTGTTTCGAGGCAAATTAGGCAACATTATCAAGGACACCATATCGCGCCAGGGCCTATGGACGCGACTGTAACTGAAGCATTCGACGACTATTTCAGCGGCAACAGCTCCGCGCTTAACGCGATAGACGCAGTGCCAATGGGCACTGACTTTGAGCGCAAAGTTTGGCAAACCTTGAGAAACATTCCACCCGGTGCACTGCGAAATTACGGTTCAATTGCAGAAGAGCTTAACTCAGCTGCCCGCGCAGTAGGTCGTGCAAACGGTAGAAACCCAGTAAGCCTTATCGTTCCCTGCCACCGAGTTATTGGTGCTGATGGGTCTCTCACTGGCTATGCTGGCGGTTTACATAGAAAAGAATGGCTCCTTAAACATGAAGGGGCACTATTAAACCTATAATTACTCGGCAGGTTGACGCTGGTCAGTGTCAACAACCACACCATCTTTGCGTTTATCGACCCCTTCAAAAAGAGGGGCGTTGGGGCGTCGCCTATCCGGTCCAATATAGGTTGCTGAGCGAATAAATTTTTTGGGCCTAACTGCCATATGATGAAGTCGCATCTCCAACAACTTACCTGTTATGGGAGTAACCATAACTTCATTTACACCGCTGTCTCTGCATTCCACAACCTTACCGGTGCTAGGATTTGACATTATCATCAAAACTGGAGCCTCAGAAACTGGCCCCTCACACATGCGGATGAACCGTGTAAAATCGGGTCCGCCCGCATCGTCCAAATGATGCCCTAAAATGAAATGAGTAAATAACGTGCTCGTCATACGCATAACCGCGTCACGAGAGTGATGTACGACTTGCACATTATGCGCGCCATTGTCTTTTAGAAAGTGCCAAACATATTCAGCAAGCTGCTTGTTAGAGATAGCTACCAACACCTGCATGGCTTCATAATTTACTACAGAACGATTCATTACTCATTATCCCGTTAAGAAGTATATTCGTTCTCAATTACCAAGAACTGCTGCCACAGTTTATGCCCTCACTTAGTTACAAATGTAATAAACTTAAGGGCGAGGGTCAATTTTCCCGAATAAATAGTAAGAAACGAATTAAGCCCTCAGCATAACCTAGTGGTAACGTTTTCAACTAATGATGAATTTGTCGAAAACTCAACGGCAATAAATAGATTCAACGGTCAAATAATTATTAATTTATTTAAAATTAGCACTTTATATAGTTAACACTACATAAACTACGAGAAACCCTCCAACCTCACTTTTGACCAAACAAAAGCATTCAAACCGGTTTTCATTCCATAGAAAGCTATTAATACTGACTCTTAAGTCAATAAACTTTTAAGTGTGCTCAAGTTAGAACCGAAAAGCGAATCACTTAAAATAAAACTTCTCCAATAATTTGACCTACATCAAATAAAACCACCGCCTAACACGCTACTTTCCTTGTAGACCAAACAAGGAGAAGCACCATGAGCAAACAAACATATTTAGTTGCAGTAGATGGAAGTGAATGGGGTGGCCGCGCCGCCGATCAGGCTGTTTTTATGGCGAAACAATCTGG
>JBFOLV010000451.1:0-2679 GCA_040830325.1 Kordiimonas sp.
AATGTCATTTGAAGACCGCTGGTGCCAATGTTGATCAACTCAGAAGCAACACCGTTAGTAGAGCATGACGGATCAAAACCGTCTGCCTGCTCAAACTCAACCTTAGTACTAGTTGTATTGTGGTCAGCGTATTTCAAACCCGTTTTGATCTGAGTAATCACACCATAATCAACATCATACTCAACATCGAACTGCGCATAAAACTCTTCGTCAGTCTTTGGCGTTTTGTTGAAATTCGGCCCAGTGCCCATATTCAGTGAGCCTGGATCATAGGAAGCTAGATCAAAGCCTGCTGTATCCCATGTTTGGTGACCACCCGAGAAATCGTATGTGCCACCAGGAATTGGCGTACCGCCAGTACCGTCGTCGAGCACCATTTCGAAATCTGTACCACCAGAAGAAGTCGTTTTACCGATCTGGAAGTCGATCACATAACCGTCACCCTGATATGAGCTATCAAAATCAAATACTTCTGATTTCATTGTCGCTTCACGAGGACGCGCTTGATAGAAAGCAACATTAAGTGGACCACGAACAGGCGTGCCGCGCAGCTTGTCAGATTCTGCAACAGGAACACCGCACCAAGTACAGTTACCTTGCGTCAACCATAATGCATAGTTGGTATTGTCAGCTTCCATCTGCATGCGCGTATAGTTAGCTGTAATGTCTAGGTTGTCAGAAGGCTGGAACTGAACAGTGGCATTTACAGCCGAACGTTTACGGTCTTGGTGGAAACCAACTGGGCCTGCACCCCATTCCCAAAATGCTTCATTACCCATGCGCTGCATTTGACGGCGCTGGTATACACCAGAAACTAGGACACCGAAGTTGCCCTTGTCATTTTTCCAGCTAGCCATCCCAGAGAATTGAGGGTCAACTGTGTCAGAGTCATTTGTGTGCGTACCCTCAACCGAACCATAGATGTTTAAATCATCCATATCGAGAGGCTTGCGTGTATTAATGATAATAGTACCACCTACACCACCTTCAGGAAGATCAGCCTGAGATGATTTATACACTTCAATGTTACCAACCAGCTCTGACGGTAGTAGAGAATAGTTAAAGCTACGGCGCGCAGGCTCGAATACGAACCAACCTGTTGATGCAACATTTTGGCCGTTCATTGTTGTCAGCGTCATATTCTGGCTGGCACCACGAATAGCAACGCCCTGACCTTCACCAAATTGTCTCTGGATCGTAACACCTGGTACACGCTGCAGTGATTCTGCTACGTTTTTATCCGGGAATTTACCAATATCTTCCGACGAAATAGCATCAACAATTGAATTGCTATTTCGCTTTACACGTAGAGACTGCATCAAACCGCCACGGATACCCGTAACGACAATCTCATCCAACTCATCAGTAGCTGCTGATTCCTGTGCAACGCTAGGCATAGTCATCATGACCGCCGCGCTCACTGAACCCAACAACATTGATTTCCTCAACTTCATTTTCCTCTCCTCTATGCAGAAACCGCAACTTAAGCACTGCGTTTCCAAGGCACGAGGCAGCGATGTGATGTTCATTTTTATGAATCTATTTCACACCCAAGGAAGCGTAATGTAAGCGCTTTCATTTTTGACCGTACATCAAAGTGGAAACGCTTTCAACAAAAAGTTACCAAGCACAAGCAGACCGTGTCCCAATGGCCACAGTCGGTGTGATGTATACTATCTGCATATGTAGATAAAACGACGTAGGAAAGAAGCTTACTTTTCAAACCAAAAAGTTATAGCCGTTTGTTATAAAAGTGTTTTTCTAATTCTATTCGACCCCAATTATTTCTAGCAACATGTTTTTTGAAACGTGACGTGCTCGGCATCAAAACTTGAAACCGAGCACACCATATTTTCAATCTTAGTAAGCGAAGCGCACACCAAGGAAGAACTTACGTCCATTCTTGTATGCGTTTACCGGCTGATTCAGATCACCATTATTGAAATGATACTGCATCTCATCGAGTAGGTTTTGCGCCTGTGCTGTCACAGAAATCTGTTCAGTCACATGGTAAGCAAGCGCCACATCCAGAGTTTTGTATGCGTCATTAGAGATCGCAGTACCCTCACGCCCAGTAGCGCGGAAATACTTTGAGCGATAACCATATGTCAAACGTGCACTGAAGCTATCATCCTCATAGTAAGGCGTGATATTGTAGACATGCTTAGAGCTGAACGGAATGTCTAAGTTATCTTCAGTTGAGCTATCAGTGTATGTATAGTTCGCCTGAATACCAAAGCCGTTATCGAAACTATGCTGCATTGAAAGCTCAAAACCATTGAGCTTACCGCCACCGCCATTGTTAGGACGGTTCACAGCAAATGTTTCAACATTTCCAGAGACCAAACTTACATGCTGCTCATCAGTTGTCTGATTGTAGATGTAAGTGGAAAGGTTTTTATGGAAGAAGGCCACAGATACCAGAGAATCCTCTGACACATACCATTCAGCAGACAAATCCAGGTTTGTAGATTTGATCGGCTGAAGGTCTGGGTTACCACCGTTACCAGAATTCGGGTTCTCGGTAAGCGACACAAATGCAGCAAGCTGAGAGAAATTCGCACGAGTTAATGTGCGGGAAGCACCTGCACGCAGGATAACATCATCAGATGCATCGAACGCAATGTTGAAGCTCGGCAACCAATTGCTGTAGTTGTTCTCGAAAGTCGTCAGCTGACC
>JBFOLV010000452.1:0-3652 GCA_040830325.1 Kordiimonas sp.
GCAATACGGTCAAGGAAGAAACGGTCGTGACTGATAACCACCGCACAACCTGCAAAGTTCTCAAGCGCTTCTTCAAGAGCTGCGAGCGTTTCAGTATCAAGGTCGTTTGTCGGCTCATCAAGCAACAACACGTTGCCGCCTTCTTTAAGCATCTTCGCTAAGTGTACGCGGTTACGTTCACCACCGGACAAAAGGCCAACTTTCTTTTGTTGATCTCCACCCTTGAAGTTGAAAGCACCAACATACGCACGCGTACTTACTTCATGCTTACCGAAGTAGAACATGTCATGCCCTTCGGATACTTCTTCCCAAACATTTTTGTTAGGGTCGAGCGCATCACGTGACTGGTCCACATACCCAAGCTGAACCGTTTCACCCACCTCAATTGAGCCGGCATCAGGTTTTTCCTGACCTGTGATAAGTTTAAATAGAGTAGTTTTACCAGCACCGTTTGCACCAATAATACCAACGATACCACCTGGCGGCAGACTAAATTCCAAGTTGTCAAACAAAAGCTTATCGCCAAATGCTTTAGTAAGACCTTGCGCTTCAATTACCTTACCACCAAGACGCTCAGGTGGCTGAATTTTGATCTGTGCCGGGCCAGCAACTCTGTCCTGCTGATTTTGCAACATCTCATCATAAGCCTTGATACGTGCTTTGGATTTCGCCTGACGAGCTTTGGGGCTTTGCCTAATCCACTCAAGCTCATCATTCATGGCTTTTTGTCGTGCTTTATCGGCGCGCTCTTCCTGCGCCATGCGCTTAGTCTTCATCTCAAGCCAAGCACTATAATTACCCTCAAACGGGATGCCTTGGCCGCGGTCAAGCTCCAGAACCCAGTTCACAACATTATCAAGGAAGTAACGATCGTGCGTCACAAGGATTACACACCCTTTATAATCTTGAAGGAAGCGCTCAAGCCAAGCAACTGTCTCGGCATCAAGGTGGTTGGTAGGCTCATCGAGCAACAGAATTTCCGGCTTCTCAAGAAGCAACTTACATAGTGCTACGCGGCGTTTTTCACCACCAGAAAGTTTATCAACGCTCCAATCATTTGGAGGACAGCAAAGCGCATCCATCGCCACTTCAGCCTGAGACTGTAAATCCCACGCATCCGCTGCATCGATTTGCTCTTGAAGCTCCCCCATACGGTTAAGGAGATCCATATTCTCTGGGTCCATACCGTAATCGCCAGCAACCTGATTAAACTCATCCACTAAAGCCTGCGTCTCAGCAAGACCTTCCATAACGTTACCGAGAACGTCTTTTTCTTCATTCAATTGTGGTTCCTGCGGCAGGTAACCCACACGGATGCCATCTGCTGCCCATGCTTCACCACCAAACTCAGTGTCATAGCCGGCCATGATTTTCATTAATGTCGATTTACCTGCACCGTTCTGGCCGATAATCGCGATTTTTGCATCAGGCAAAAAGTTAAGCGAAATACCGTTCAGAACCTGTTTGCCGCCCGGATATTTTTTGGACAGTTTTTGCATTTGATAGACATACTGGTAAGCAGCCATGAGTATTGGTCCTTAAATTCGAAGAAAGTTTCGCTTCTGTTACCGCAGATTTACGCGTGAGACAAGCACCAACGGCTCCCTCAACATTGAAACACTTAACCTTGCCGTCTAACTTGCAGAATGTAGTCAATAATGCAATAGAGGCACCACACTAAGCTAGGCAAGTCGAGAGTGTTTCCATGTCAACATATACATCTACAATACCGGAAGAAGTACCATCACCCTGTATTTTAGTCTGCCAATTACACGCTGCGTCACAGATATGTATGGGGTGCTTACGTACCCGCGATGAAATTGCACGCTGGTCTCGTGCGGACAACAATTATAAACAAGCTGTTCTGAATGAATTAGAAGAGCGAAAAAAACTCGGCACTAATCTATTCCGCGGGGAAAGCGCTCAAACTTAATCAAGTCCTCTTCCAGATGCACCCAAGGCATACGAGTTTTAATATGTGCATGCCCTATGGGTTGGAACTCTGGCGCTTTATCTAACATCGACAAATGCACATGGAATTCACCTGGCCAAGCTTCTCCTTCAAACGAAACAGGGCTTCCACAATCACCGCAAAAACTGCGTTTTATACCAACTGTTGATTTGAAAGATCTCGGCTTTTCACCAACATGCCGGACATGTTCCTTGGCAAACCCTGCGTATGTAGCAAAACCAGTTCCGCTTACTTTCTGACAGCTGGGGCAATGACAATGTCCGACCCACCGCGGTTCCCCCACAAACTCTAGCTTCACTGCACCGCATAAGCATTTCCCGGTGTATAGCGTGCCGTCAGTCATAACAAAAAAGTCTCCCAGTCCAAGACTGAAAGTATGTGACAAGCAGTACGGTAAGGCAATGAAAAATACGGATAATTCACACTATCCATTCAACTGATAATCAACAAGCATTCCCGCTACAACGAGCATAATGATAGCTACGAAAACATCTAAAAATTGCCACGCGCGCGGATTTTCAAACATAGGAGCTAACTTCTTGGCACCGTACCCCAGACTAAAGAACCATAGGCCCGAAGCAGCTATGGCACCAACTAGAAAAAGAAGGCGGCCTGCATCCGTTCCGTATTTTACACTTACCCCACCAACTAGCACGATAGTGTCGATATACACCCAAGGATTTAGGAACGAAAAAGCGAGAGCATGAAGAACCGCGACCTTCACACCTTGCCCAGCGGCCCCACCCGCTGAACGCTCCATATCTTCAGCGGTAATCGCATGATTTTTCATAGCGGACCGGACACTCGTGAAAGCCATCCAGAGCAAGAAAGCGACGCCACCCCACCCCAGCCAAAACTTGAGTGCGCTGTTAGCTTCTATTAGCTTTCCGACGCCAAGCACACCTAAACTTATTAAAAACACATCTGCGAGAAAGCATACTGTCGCAACAGAGCCTACATGCCGTCGCCTCAGCCCTTGCCTAAGCAAATAGGCATTCTGCGGCCCAATAGCCATCAACAAACCAATGGATACGATAAAACCTTCAATAAATATTGGATTGATCGTCACACTTTGAAACTTTCACCCAACCAACTAGAAAGTGCTGATGTTACCTCCTCTGGACGCTCCATATGCACCCAGTGACTACAGCCCTTTAAGTTTATCCGTGTAAGCGGACCGCACATTTTTTCCATTCCTTTTGACAGGCCTGGTGGGCAGGCAAAGTCTTTATCGGATGTTACCATCAAGCAGGGTAAGTCTACGAAAGGCAATTTGCCGCCTACCAGAAACCGCTTCATATCTTTCCAGTTATCTGCGAGGTTTCTGTACCAATGTATCGGGGCCGTGAAACCGCCTTCTTTGAAAGCTTCCACATAAACATTCAGCTCTTTATCATCTAACAAAGGGCTACCAAACCAGTCCTCTTCAGGACCCTGCAACATCTCCATAATATTGAGCGCTTTACCCTTAAACGACATGTCAATCTCATCCATGCTATCTGGATTAACTTTGCGCATGAAGAAACGCATTGTTCTCTCTACATCAGCCTCCAGAACTGGTTCACACCGCCCTTCTTTTTGGAACTGCAGCATGTACATCTTCCGGTGAAACAATATGCGCAAACCCCAAATCGGGTTAATGGGCATTCTGCGCATCAGTGGATAATTGAGTGCTGCACA
>JBFOLV010000453.1:0-7899 GCA_040830325.1 Kordiimonas sp.
GGAATGTAGCAGGTTCGCCGCGCTTATAGCTGCTGTCGAACTCGCTTCCGTCGATTAGGCGGCCAGCGTAATGTACGGTTACAAAGTCACTTGCTGTAGCCGTCGGGCCTTCGCCAGATTCGATCACTTTATACTGTAGACCTGATTCTGTTACTTGAACGCCATCTTTTGCCTTGTTTTCTTCAAGGTAAGCGACATTGCTTTCTTTGAATTCTTCGTTACTCATGTTTGCAGCTTCTTTCTCTGCTGTTGGTTGTGTATCTGTAGCGTTTGCTGTTGTTTCCTCAGCTGCATCTTGGGTTTTGTTTTGGTCACTGTTATCATTGCTACAAGCAGTGAGCGCCAAAGCCAGAACAATAGCTGATGCCTTTACGGTATTTTGCATTTCTGAAGTCCCTTTTTATTTGGGGGGACACTAGCGGTTTGGGCTAGCTGGGCAAAGAAAAAAGCGCTGAAAAGTTGGATTCGGCGGATAATTAGGGTCAGATATGGTTACGAGTATAGATATTCGAAGCGAGATTTTGCGGCAGACGGGTGAAAGGGTATCAGTAGCCCCTCGGGACGTCGCACAAGTGCTTACTAGAGATGGAGAGGATTGGCGTAAACTTTTGCCGAAGATTCGCGCTGAAGCGATCAGCTTACACGGCGAAAACCAACTTGTGTTTATCAGAAAAAAGAAAATTGTTTCACCCGAAGGCCTAAAAGGCGTGTATCGTTTAGGTCGACCTGCTGCCGATGATGGGAGTGGTCAGCCGTAATCATTGAACAGGACGGGGGTCACTGTGACTGAGAATTTACCACTTTTGGATCAGAGTGTAATTGATCGCCTTGCTCTTGATGTAGGCGAAAAAACTGCCCGGATGTTGGTTGAAAGCTTGATTGTTGAGATTGAAAGCTCTGGCCGCAAGCTTGAAAGCCATTTGTCGGATGGTGATGTTAAGCTCGTGGAGAATCAGGCTCACGCATTAAAAAGCGCAGCACGAAGCTTTGGTGCAATGCAGTTGGGTGAAAGTTGCTTAGCACTTGAAGAAGCAGCTCGTGCATCTGACATGCAAAAGCTGGGTTCTTTAATGAAAGAATTTAAGACAATATCAGATGCAACGTTGCAGAAGTATTGTTTCGGCGGAGAAGCCTAGAACCGAGTAAGTTGCCCAATTTCAGCACGTACGTCTTCTAGTCCCCAGCCTTTTTCACTACTGGTAGCCAGTATTGTTGGGTGGCAAGCGATAAATTTTTTGGCGTCGGTTTGTGCTTTTGCAAGCGCCTTATCACGTTCCGCTACTTTCAATTTATCAAGTTTGGTCAATACGATCTGATAATTGACAGCCGCTTCATCGAGCATTGTCATGATCTCGCGATCGTTTTCTTTCAAACCATGACGGCTATCTATCAATAACATGATGCGCCGTAGGTTAGGGCGTCCTCGTAAATAATCTTTTACGAGACGTGTCCAGGCATTGACTTTTTTGCGTTCAATCTTGGCGTATCCATAGCCCGGTAAGTCAACTATGTAGCTTGACTGGTCCATTTCTTCACCCATGGTGAAGAAGTTTAACTCTTGAGTGCGCCCAGGTGTGTTTGATGTGCGCGCCAGAGTTTTTCTACCAGTAAGAGCGTTTACCAAGCTTGACTTTCCAACGTTAGAGCGCCCTGCAAAAGCGATCTCTGGTCTGTCGGCTCCTGGCAGTGTCGCAAGTGATACAGCGCCCATTAGAAAATTCACGGGCCCGGCAAATAAAAGCCGGCCCCGGTTTATATCTTCTTCACTGTATGGCGATTCGCTCATTTGCCTTTAGCCGCTATGCGCTCGTCTTCACGCTTCATAATTACATGTTGTTGCGCGATGGAGAGAATGTTGTTCCATGTCCAGTAAAGTACAAGGCCAGCACTAAAGTTCGCCATTACGAAAGTGAAGATAAGTGGCAGCATATTCATGATTTTCTGCTGTGCAGGGTCCATGCTTGCTTGCTGCGGGTTCATCTTCTGCTGGAGGTACATGGAAGCGCCCATAAGGATTGGTAAAATACCGATTGCAATCATGCTTGGCGGGTCCCAAGGAATAAGGCCAAACAAATTGAGCGGTGTTAAGGGGTCTGGCGCTGAAAGGTCAGTAATCCAGCCAAAGAAGGGCTGATGGCGCATTTCGATGGTCACATAAAGTGTTTTATAGAGCGCAAAGAAAATGAACATCTGCGGTATCATTGGCAAACAACCGGCAAGCGGGTTGATCTTCTCTTTCTTGTAAAGAGCCGCCATCTCCTGTTGCATCTTCTGGCGGTCATCTTTGTACCGCTCTTGCAGAGCCTTGATTTTAGGTTGTGCTGTTTTCATGTGGCTCATGGATTCGTATGATTTGTTCGCTAGTGGGAACAAAATCAATTTCAAAACAACTGTCATGAGCAAGATCGCCACGCCATAGTTGCCTGTGAGCTCGAAGAGGTAATGCAAACCAACGAAGATTGGCTGAGTTAGGAACCAGAACCAGCCCCAGTCGATCGCGCGGTTGAAGAGTGTGATCTCATACTGAGCTTCATAATCGTCAATTGCTTCAACGATTTTTGCACCAGCATAAAGGCGGTTCGTTGTTTCTAGAGTCGCTCCTGGAACTACTACTTGCCAGTCTTGAGCATAGTCGGCCACATATGTGCTTGTACCGCTGCGTGTTGAATGTTTAAGGCGTGCCCGCTTTAGAGCTGTCTTGTTATCAGGTACAAGTGCAGCCATCCAAAACTTGTCTGTAATGCCCATCCAGCCACCAGTGGTTGGAAGATCAAACTCACCTTCATCAACCATGTCATCATAGGTGATTTCTTTAAGCTCGTTATTGAAAACACCGATCATGCCTTCGTGCAGAATGTAGAGACCATCAGTGTCAGGTGTACTACGCCGTGTAATAGCACCGTATGGTGCAAGCGTCAGAGGTGTAGCAGAAGTGTTGATAACGCTCTGCGTCACAGTGAACATAAAGCGATCATCGACTTCAATTTTCATCAGATACTTCGCACCTTCACCATTTTCCCATGCGAGAGTAACAGGGCTGTCAGGCGTTAGCAGGTCATTATCACTAGTCCAAACGCTTGTGAGATCAGGTACCTTGCTGCCCGTTTGGCCGTACCAACTGAAATCTACATAGTAAGGTGCATCAGCGTTAAACTTTGAGAATAGGCGTACATTTTGCGAATCCTCGTCCATTGAAGTTTGGTGCTTGATAAGTGAAAGATCATCAATGTGCGCGCCGCGAAGTGCAATGGAACCAGACAATTCAGGTGTTTCGATCTGAACAAAGCCAGCATCTTCATATGCGACTGACTTGGTTGCTCCAGATGTAGCCGTCGGGGTAACGGCCTCTACTGCAGGGGCGCTGAGTTCTGGTGCCAGCGCCTCTTGCTGAGCAGCGGCTTCAGCCAGTTGCCGCTCATATTCAATCATGGCGGCCTCTTTTTTCGGCCCAGCAATCATGAAGTTATATCCAAACAGAATTGCCATGGAAATAATGGCAAAAAGGATAAAGTTCTTATTCTCACCCATCGGTGTTACACCCTGATTGTCGCCAGCTTATGCCAGCCTTAATACTAACTTTGTCGACACGCTCATTTATCTGCGTGTTCCGAATTATCTTTATGGTCCGCGCAAGCGTGGTCGCTTTGTGGCACAGGATCATAACCAAATCCACCCCAAGGATGACATCTGGCAATACGTTTTGCCGCTAACCAGCCTCCTTTTAAGCCACCATGAAGTTGAATTGCCTCAATTGCATAGTGACTACATGTTGGTTGGAAGCGACACCTCGGGCCAAGTAACGGTGAAATTACTAGCTGATAAAATCGCACTATACCAAGCAAAAGAGCTGCGCCTAATGTGCGTTTCTGCTTGGTAGTGTGTTGGTGTTTTTCCATCGTAGGCCTAGGTAATCCGTGCTTCCTAAGAATTATTTAGCTCTAGGTTTTCTTGCTGTGTTTAGATCGGCACCCGATTTAAGTTTTGCAAGTGCCCAGCGGATATCACTTATCATTTTTTCAAAAGGATAGGAGATAGCCGCTTGTCGGCCAATAAAAACATAGTCCCATCCGGCCTCAGCTTCTGATGGGATTATCTTTCTTGCCGCTTCCTTTAATCTGCGACGGGCTTTGTTCCTAATAACGGCATTCCCAACCTTTTTGGATGTGGTGAAGCCTGCACGGGGCGGCGAATCACTATTTCCCGGTTTAGCTTGTAATATAAAGGAAGGCGTTACCCATTTGCGACGTGTGTTCGCAACGGCTAGATATTCTGGCCGTTTCTTGATGCGTGCAAGTTGAGTGTTTTGCTCAGTCACAAAAGCTACCTTTATTTGCAATGCCCACATATTCGAAAAGCCGACCGGAATAACTCACGGTCGGCTTTTCAAATGTATAACATGAGCGCAGATGCGCTCCGTCAAAGCAATATCTTATGCAGATAGCTTCTTACGGCCTTTGGCACGACGAGCGTTTAGGATCTTGCGACCACCAACAGTTGCCATGCGTGAACGAAAACCGTGACGACGTTTACGTACCAAGTTACTTGGCTGAAAAGTACGTTTCACTTTATTTACTCCAGTATTGCACTTGGCCTGTGACTCACAAAAGGGCCAGGCGCTTAAATTCGAGCGCGCTTATAGCGGGGCACGGGGTATGAGTCAACTACTAGCGCAAGATACTACAGTGGAACGGGCTGTTTTTCTAGTAATCAGTAGAGAATGACCGATTGGGGCCTTAAACTTGCGTTCATAATTGCCATATTATGGTGAATTGGAAGGAAGACGAGTCCCCCGGCGCATGAGCGTAGGAAGCATGCGTAAGTTTTGTTTACTTGCAATTTGATCGCAGATGGGATTCAAAGCAGTTTATGCCCGAGCATTATAAACCAGTTACATCCAGCCTCAGGTCGCGCCTGCTGATACTTACCTTCCTTTTTGTGATGGTGGTTTCACTGTTTGTATATTTGCCTTCTATTGCAACATTTCGGCAGGATTTTCTCGAAAAACGATTCGAAAATGCTCAGATAGCAGCTCTTGCCTTGGAAGCTGCTCCTAACAACTCTGTTAGCCCTGAACTGGAGCAGCGCCTATTAAGTACAGCGGGTGTTATTGCAGTAATGATGCGCGGTCAGGAAAAAGGGCTTCTTTTAGGGCTCGATATTATGCCTGATGAAGTTGATAGGTCGTATGATATGCGGCAACCTTCTTTGGGGGAGCTGATAACGGGCGCTTTTGAAACTCTGGAGTTTGGTGGGAACAGAGCTATTCGCGTCGTAGGTGAACCTATGGTGCCGGGAGTGAGACTTTTTGAGATCACTATGGATGAGGATGATCTCTATCAAGCCCTTGTCAATTATTCCAATAATTTGCTGGTTTTATCCGCCATAATTTCCTTGTTCACAGGGATACTTGTATATCTCTCATTACACTGGATGTTGGTGCGCCCCATGCGGCGCGTTAAAGAAAGCATTGTAGGTTTTCGCCAGAAACCGGAACAAGTAACATCACTGAAACTAACCAACAGGCGACCAGATGAAATTGGCCTGGTGGAGCGTGAACTATGCCGCATGCAGGAAGAGATTCGACAGAATATTAAGCAGAAAAGTCGGTTGGCGTCTCTTGGTGAAGCTGTCGCAAAGATAAATCATGACCTTCGTAATATTTTAGCTACCGCGCAGTTGGCTTCTGATGCTTTACAGCGTGTTGATCATCCTCATGTCCAGAAAGTGTCACGACGATTGATGACTGCGGTTAGCCGGGCGGTTGCTCTGTGTGAAAGCACCATGCGCCATGGTAAAGCCGAGGACCCGATACCTGTAAGGAAGCAAATCAATTTACCTGAGCTCATTGAGGATGTTGGGCTGTCACTTGGGTTGATCGATAATGATCAATTCAGCTTTGAAATGGATATTGATAAAGACTTTGAAATCTTCGCTGACCCCGAGCAAATACACCGAGTGTTTCTTAATCTTTGCCGTAATGCGCATGAGGTGCAGGCGGGTGTTGGCAAGATAATTGTGTCTGCGGAAGCAGACGCTGACGGCACGGCACATGTACGTGTGGCAGATTCTGGCCCTGGTATTCCTGAGAAGGTGAAGCCTCACCTCTTTAAGGCCTTTTCGTCAGCTCGGGCGGGCGGCACTGGGCTCGGGCTTGCAACTGCACGTGACATTGTGTTGGCGCACGGCGGTCAAATCGGCCTTGAGAAAACCGGACCCGAGGGCACTGTCTTTATGATGTGTCTGCCGGGAGAGGACTAACTGATGGTGAAAATTGCGGCCCGTTCTGGTACAAAGGATTGTTTCACGGACATCGCAGGCTTGAACGTTGGCCAAGCTCATGATGGATGTGTCAATACGGGCGTTACTGTGATTGTGCCAGATCTACCCGTTGCTATGGGGGTGGATGTGAGGGGCGGAGGTCCGGGCACAAGAGATACTGATGCGCTTGATCCAACGTGCTTAGTTGAGAAAGTACACGGCCTTGTTCTATCTGGTGGATCCGTGTTTGGGTTGGCGGCTGCAGATGCGGTGACTGCAGCATTGTCCGATCAAAAAGTTGGGTTACCATTTGGCCCGCGTACTATTCCAGTTGTGCCATCAGCCATTCTTTTTGATTTGATGAATGGCGGTGATAAAGAATGGGGTGAGCAATCTCCATATTATAAACTAGGACAAGAAGCAGTTGCTAGGCTGTCGAGAGAGGTGTCGGTTGGGCGTGCAGGCGCTGGTTACGGAGCCACAGCAGGTGACCAGCGAGGTGGGCTAGGGACAGCAAGTCTTGAAACAGAAGATGGGATTCAGGTGAGCGCTATTGTTGCGGTCAATAGCTTTGGCAATGTGACGACAACTCCTAACGGTAGCCATGGCATCATTGATATGCCTAAACTTGGTTTTGTTGGTGCGAATACAACCATTGGCGCGGTAGCAACAAATATTGCTTTAGATAAAGCAGGTTGTCGGAGATTGGCCATGATGGCGCAGGACGGTTTTTCTCGGACAATCCGGCCAATCCATACCCCCTTTGATGGAGATACTGTTTTTGCAATGTCTACCAGTGCGCAAAACCATAAAGGTGAATTAGCGCCTGTCTTAGCTGTGCTTGGCACACTCGCAGCAGATTGTATGGCGCATGCTATTGATAAAGCGATTAAGGCTTCAGTTTGTTAAGGGCTTGCCTTTCATTTGCAACATATGAATCGGTCATCGCTTGCAAATTTTGAGCTTGTTGCCAAACGTTTTCAGCTTTTAACTGATCTGCATAAGTGATTGAATCAAGCCTGTCTGTATTATGGCTAAGACGCGTTAGCTTGAGTTGTGCTTCATGCCAGGCAATTTCTTTTTCTTCACCTTCTTCATCCGCGATGGCCTTTTTGCTGGCTATATAGGTTTCCTTAGCATGTTTTACTTCTGCCCTAACCGTGGTTGGAAGCTTTATGGCAACAGATTTGGTCATTGGATTATCCCGGTCCGGTGCTTCGGGTGTATAGAGCGGGGTAGGCTCTGCTCGCTCTACGACACGTTCGCGTTCGGACGCATCTGGAATAGGATCTGATAGATTCGGCCAGTCTCCTGAAGCACTGCCACATGCAGCAACGAAAACGAGAGAAAAAAGTGAGACTGTTTTTGATCCTGTGGAAGCCATAAAAAGCTAACCTTTCTGGGGATTTAAGAGTAACAAGCTATTCAGTAAACTAGATTGCTTTTGTGGCAGAAACAAGAAAAACAGATTTCCGCTTGCATTCATAAAACATTCTTATTAGGTTCCGCCGCACACCGCAAAACGAACACGGTTTGTGAGTGTGTTTGATGGTTTGCACCGGTAGCTCAGCTGGATAGAGCACCAGACTACGAATCTGGGGGCCGGGGGTTCGAATCCTCCCCGGTGCGCCACTCAAAATA
>JBFOLV010000454.1:0-4599 GCA_040830325.1 Kordiimonas sp.
AGTCTTTCTCCGAATAACTATGGCCATAGGGAATAAAAGTTCGTCGGCTGGCCGTTCACGCCGATATGAGAAAGACGAGGCTGTTTGAAAAAGACCTCTATAGAGATTCAAAAAAAATGGGGTTTAGAAGTATGAACTGATTTTAAGCCCCACCTGAAGCGGACGGAGTATGTTTGTGTAATCAGCATTCTCAGGGGAATTGAAGGGATTACCAAAACCAAAAACATTGGCATCAGTATTCAACAGGTTATTTGCATAGGCTGTGTACTGAAACTTACCAGCCAAAAGCGATATACGCATATTAACAAGATGATAACTATCAATCTTTGGACTGGTATCTTTTGCAAAAAGAACATCAGCATCACTGCTATATGAGTAATCAACCTCTATCTGCGCGCGCAATTTGTTGTTTAGTGCAAAACTGTATTGCGGAAACAGGCCTGCGGTAATTTTCGGTGCCCCTGGTAACCGATCCCCCAACAAGGCACCAAATGCACGCGTTGTCTCCGTAATTTTTGAGCCAGAATAGGAAACATATCCCCGGAGCTGGAAATCAGAGACCGGCTGGATGCTGAAATCGAATTCCCCACCGAAGATGCGCGCGTTACCAATATTTTGCACCTCAGGAAAACCGAAAGAATCATACTCGAATGCCTGAACATCTTTCCATCTGATGTAATACAGAGCCATATTATAAGATAATGAATTGTCTGCCGATTTATGTTTGTAACCTAGTTCATAGTTAACCAGTTTATCCGACTTATAGACATCTAGCAGAGTTATCTGTCCTAAACCCCCGGCTGTTGAAAAATTACCCGCCGCATTCACCCCGCCCAACCGGTATCCATATGAAGTTGCGGCATATAGAAGCCTATTGTCGCCGAGGTGGTAGGCGAAAACCAATTTAGGGGACACGCCGCTTTTTTTTCGCTTGCGGCTGGTCTCCACAACACCTTCCGCCCCTATATCAAGAAGCTTGGAGGATGCCTTTAAGTCATGAAAGAAAGCTCGAACGCCACTGGTAACAGCTATTTTTTTTGATAAAAAATAGTTGGCCTCACCAAATAAAGAGAACTCATTCTGGCGTTCTTTCAATAGCTCACGGTGTATGATGTCACTTTTGTTCAGTCTCTCACGCCCCGCGCCGGGTACTGTCAAATAATCCTCTGAATTTTCTCTGCGGTGCGAATAATAGCTGCCCAACAACCATTCCAGTCGCCCACCTGACTTGCTTCTTAACTGGGTCTCATTGCTTACAATGCTGTAGTTATTGTCCCGGCTAAATGGGCTTGGCGTAACAGGAAGGGTAGTAAAGACTGGCACAATCAGAGACGCATCGAAAATAGACTCCCTGTCACGAAAGAGGTATGAGCTGGTGGAAGATAAATCGGCCCAGCTACTTTGCCAGTCGACCGTAAGATAAGTATGGCTTAATCCAATCTTATAGGGCTCTCGTAGATAGTTATCTCGTTTTAAATAGCCTAACTTGGACCGGTAGTAGTGTTGGTCATCGGCTTGCGTTTTCTGATAGGTTCCCCCCAAAGTCAAAGAAAAAGAGTCCGAAAATTTTATCAGGCCACTCAGACGTGCCCCATAGGTTTGACTGCTGTTTACATCCTTAATTTTCAATCTGATGTCGTCAATATACCCCCCGCTTTCATAATTATACCCTAACATTCGCAGAGCAAACTTATCCTCAACTATTGGAAGGTTCGCAACGAATGAAGCCCCATAGGACATATCTCCAGCTTTGGTGGCAGCAACCATAGCGTCGGCATCAAACAGTCCGTCCTCCAGGTCTGGCTTTTTCGCAATGACATGGAAGATGCCGCTGAGTGCTCCGGAACCATATAGTGTTCCCTGCGGGCCCTTCAGTACCTCAATCCGCTCAATGTCTTTCAGCAACAAGCCTGGCGCTGCCGCATTGGTAGACAACTGAGCGCCCCCAAAATAAACACCTACAAGCGATTGGGCTCTGCCGACAAACGAGCCGTCAGATATCCCCCTAACTGTCAATTTCGTTAAACCGTTGCTTTGCCCTATTCCGGTCAGGCCAGAAATACGCATGGCGACATCAGCCACATCCAGCGTGGTCAAGTTCTGGGTGCTGCGAGGAGAGTAGGACGAAATAGAATAGGGTAATTTATGAGAAAAATCTGGTCGTCGCAGGGCTGTTACGACAAGCTCCTCGATATTATGGTGACCCTCATCAAGCCCATTCGGCAAACCCGATTTTGACTTTATGGAGCGCCAATATATCTGGTAAGAATTGTCCCCCACGGCGCTGTAAGAAAAAGCTGTGTCCGCCAATAAGATATCCAACACCTGTTCAGTGCTATATTCTCCTGCGATCGCTGGCGCCTTGCCGTCACGAAATGAGAGAACAGGCAAACTCAATGACACGCCTGCCTGTTTCGCCACTTTAAACAAGCTTTGTGCTATGGGCGAAGGCTGGATATCAAATACATGTGTTTCTTTAGCGAAAGCGGGCACATCAAAGACGGGCGCAAGTGCAAACATGGCAATGAATGGCACAAATTGCGTCATGGGCGGCTACCTTACTGAGTAATGGTGGTTGTTGTATTAAGGCTAGCTGGCCTTATCAGAAGTTGCGTCACTTTCCCTATCATATCTGATCCGAAAGCTAATTTCATCACCGCTCTTGGTTACCTTAACAGGCAGTATACTTTCCAACAAAAAAAGTACATCTTTTTCGTCACGCATATTTAGAAAACCCGTAAATCTGAGCTTGGCGGCATCTGTTGTTAGTACAACCGAAACACCAAAATATCGCTCCATATCTTTTGCGATGGCGGACAGAGGCATATCCTCGTATTTCAGAACGCCCTTTTGCCAAGATGTCACATCATCAACATCAATGACTTTGAGAATAGTTTCATCAGACGCTTCATCATGAACAAGTTGATCTCCCGCCAAAAGACGCTGAGTTCTTTCTAAAGAATCACCAGGCATAACTGTATCGGATGCCTTTCCGTGAACCTCAGACACATCGACAATTCCTTCAGCCACCGAAACGGTCATTGTTTGATCATGCCTAAGGATATTGAACTTGGTACCTACGACCTTAACCTGTTGATCCCCAACAGTAACGATAAAGGGCCGCGTTTTGTCAGGCGCAACTTCGAATATCGCTTCACCGTAAGCAAGTTCCACACGACGTTCCGTATCGAGCATTCCAACGCTTACGCTGGTATTAGTATTTAGATGAATGATGGACCCATCTGCCAAAGAAACCTCACGATTTTGCCCATACGCTGTTTCATATGCAGTGGAGACTTGCGGGCCCCACATCTGGTCCGAAAACGGGTTAAAGGGAAGAAGAGCGAAGGCCAGGCTAGCAGCGACTGCCATCCCGATTACCCAAGACAGTTTTTTACGCGGAGACACCGGGATTTTTGTAACAGTGCCACTAGTTCCATAAGAAGATCTCGGCTTAGAAAAATCCGCCTGCACGACAGTGTTGTCAGAACTGCTATCAACGGCTTCTTCAGTTGCAAGTGCCTGCATAATTGGCGCTTTTATAGTCTCTAGAGCAGCCATTTCTGCTTCGACATAGTCATAAGCAGCCAAGTTCTTTTCATCCAAATCAAGCCACTCAGATAATGCAAGCCATACGTCAGCATCCGCAGAATCGCTCTGGACCTTCGCATACCACTCAGCTGCTTCTTCTAGCAGCTTGGCTTCCATATCTATTTCGTTAAATTGGCTCATGTTCTTATGCTGGTGTTTCGCTTATATTATCCTGACGAAGCCACTCCCTCTCAACCTCTATATTAATCTGACGTTAATCTAATTTTTTCCACGGTGATCAATAAGGTGCTTGATCGCTTTTATCATATGCTTTTCCACTGTGCTTTGGGATAGGCCAAATTTTTCCGCAACTTGTTTATAGGTCAAGCCTTCGAAGCGATTGGCTACAAATACTTCCCTACTTCTTGGGGAGAGAAGCTGAAGGCAAGCAATGGTTTGTTCAAGTTGCTTTTTAACATCGATTTCATCTTCTACTGTGGGGGAACTGCTTTCAGCTACAACCTTTGTCTCGTACCATTTTTGATCTCGACTTTGATCACTAACGAACTTGCGCCTCATATCTAGCGCTACGTTATTTGCGACGCGGAAAAGAAAGCCTTCAACATTGTGAATGGGTTTATCGAAGGCAAAGCTATCTAACTTCAGGAATGTTTCCTGCAGCACATCATCTGCAAAATCGACATCACGGAAACGGGAAACCAAGAATCTTCTAAGCTTCTCCCGGTTCAAACTATAGTGATTTAGTATTGAAACTTTTTGCTCTGCTTGCACAACACTGGAAAAATAGCCGTTAACACACACAATAACATAGAACAGGAATTCACTTCGAAGTCTACTCCTTTATCTTTTCATAGAAAAATAGACATCGTAATTCAAGTTGCCGAAGAAACTTCAGTAGGCATACCCACGCTGAACGTATTCAATTCACACGCTAGCTGAATTTGGCACGAAGGTAGTTTTGAATATCTTTTGGCTTTAGTGGCTTATGAAAAATTGGCCAATCAGACTGTGCCAATATTTTTAACTCATTTGGCGCTGTCGCACCTG
>JBFOLV010000455.1:0-6302 GCA_040830325.1 Kordiimonas sp.
ATGCAAAACTATTTAAAGAGCTTGATGTAAACGAATCTCACTCTAACTGGTTGAAGAGAGTACGTGCACTCGTTGAAACACGACCGGAGCATCCAGAATCATTGCTGCTCCTAACCGATGCTTTAATGGATGCTGGTGAATATGAAACTGCCAAACCTGTTCTTGATAAGTTAATTAAGGAAGCACCCACCCGCGCTGCGTGGCAATATAGGCTGGCGCTTGCACATGTGCTGAATGAAGACCCTAATCCGATTGAAGCAGCGCTTGAGCATGCGGAAGAAGGTGCACTGTGGCAGTGTCATGATTGCGGACACAAACCTCATGGTTGGTCACCGCTGTGTCCGAACTGCGATGTATTCGATAGCATTGAATGGAAGCAAAAAGCCGATTTGGTCAAACCCAAAACTTCGACCAACAGCGCAGGTACCATCGCTTTACTATCAGAAGCAGACCTTTCAAACGAGATAAACGTATAGAATATAGTGAATGGGGACATTGAAAGCCAGCTAGACGCCTTGATATTCTGCGGAAAACCCCGTATGAGACGCGCGAACTAATTGCCTTACTAGGAATAAACAATGGCCAACTATCTTGTCGCAGCACTCTATCACTTTGTGCGCCTACCTCATTTCGAAACACTACAGCAACCACTCCTAGACGTGTGTGAAGCAGGTGGTGTTAAAGGCACTTTGCTGCTGGCAGATGAAGGCATAAACGGTACGGTCGCGGGCCCAGAAGAAGGCGTTCGCGAACTGCTTAAGTTCATTCACAGCCATGATGAGTTCAAGAAGCTCGTTCACAAAGAGAGCTGGGCAACTGAAATGCCTTTCTTACGCATGAAAGTGCGCCTCAAAAAAGAAATCGTCACGATGGGTGTGCCAGGCACTGACCCTAATTCCATCGTGGGTACTTATGTGAAGCCAGAAGACTGGAATGCATTGATCAGCGACCCTGATGTCGTCGTTGTCGATACGCGGAATGACTATGAAGTGGAGATCGGCACCTTTAAAGGAGCAGTTGACCCGAAGACTACTAACTTCCGTGAATTTCCGGCGTGGGCTGAAAAAAATAAGGACATTTTGAACAAACCAAAAGTGGCAATGTTCTGTACTGGTGGTATCCGGTGCGAAAAATCCACCGCCTACATGAAGGCTCAGGGCTATAATGAAGTTTACCACCTTGAAGGCGGTATTCTTAAGTACCTAGAAGAAGTGCCTGCTGAAGAAAGTATGTGGGAAGGTGAATGTTTCGTATTTGATAGCCGTATCTCGGTAACGCACGGCCTTGAAGAGGGGCAATATGACCAATGCTTTGGGTGCCGCTGGCCTATAACCGAAGAGATGAAACAATCCCCAAAGTACGAAAAAGGCGTTAGCTGCCCACGTTGTTATGACAATCTAAGCGACGAGAAAAAGGCTGCCGCCAAAGAACGCCAGAAGCAAATTGAATTAGCCCGTGAGCGCAATGAAGACCACCTTGCTGTTGACATGGAGCGCGTGCGCGCCGAAGCACAGACGCGCAAAGCAGCTCAGCGCGAAGCTGACCGTATTGCAAGTGAAAAACAGGAAAGCTGACTTTCTGTTACTGACCTGATCTAAATCAAATTTAGTTGCCATCGCAGCCTCTATAAGCCGGACTGAGAGATTCTATCCGACCCCATAGAGGATGTAATGAGTAATACTAACCACCGTTCTGAACTATTAATGCCCGCTGGCAATCTAGAAAAACTGAAAGCTGCCATTCTGTATGGTGCTGATGCAGTTTATTTAGGCACGCCCGATATGTCGCTCCGCACCAAATCAGCTTTTTCTCTCGAGGAAGTTGTAGAAGGTGTAGAGTTCGCACATTCATTTGGTAAACGTGTCTATCTCACGCTCAATCTGTTCTCACACAATAAAGACATTACCAAACTACCGCAGTACCTGGAGACAGTTAGCCGTGTAAAACCGGATGGCCTTATTGTAGCAGATCCTGGTGTGTTTATGTTTGTAAAAGAACATGCCCCTGACCTTGAGCTGCATATCTCCACACAAGCCAATGTTTGTTCATGGCATTCCGTTAAATTTTGGCAAGATCTGGGTGCCAAACTTGTAGTGTTAGGCCGTGAAGTTTCTTACGAAGAGCTCAAAGAAATTAGAGAAAAGTGCCCTGACATCAAACTAGAGGCGTTTGTACATGGCTCAATGTGCATGACATATTCGGGTCGCTGTATGCTTTCAAATTTCATGGCGGAACGAGGGGCAAACCAAGGCGCATGCGCCAATAGTTGCCGCTGGAAATATAAAGTTCATATGGGCCTCAAGGATGGCACTGTTAAAGAACTTAACTTAACAGAAGAAAACCTAGAGCTGTTCGAGTTTTTCATTGAGGAAGACCACAGGCCTGGAGACCTGTTACCAATAGAAGAAGATCAGCGCGGTAGTTACATTCTCAACTCCAAAGATTTATGTATCATGCCCAAGCTCAATGAGTTGCTTTCGATTGGCGTCGATAGTCTGAAGGTGGAGGGGCGCGGCAAAAGCCCCTATTATGTTGCGCTGGTAGCGCGAGCTTATCGGATGGCTATAGACGACTGGTACAAAGACCCGACCAGTTGGAAAGCCGACGATTATATGAAGGAACTGTCAACTGTACCCAGCCGTGGTTACACACTAGCATTCCATGAAGGTCGCCTCACAAACTATGCACACGGGTTTGAAGAAACTTATACGCTGGCTGATTATGAATATGCTGGTGTGATTAAGGAGGTTAGAGACGACGCCTACATCCTTAATGTAAAAAACAAGCTTATAGCCGGAGATGTTCTGGAGTTTGTCTCGCCTACCCGCAAAGAACCGATGCTTATTCGGCTGTATGAGTTTGAAAACGCGGAAAACGGTAAACTCACTTCAGAGGTACATGCCGGCACTACACCTGTCATCCGTGTACCATTCAGTCTGTTCGATAAAGAAGACATTACCTCGCTGCAGAATGATTTCCCTGCAATGACAATCATCAGGAAAGAAAAGGCCCTAACGCAAGAGCAATGGGACCGGCTAAAGCTGGATGCGGAGAGCCAAAAACTAGAGCTCGGCAAAGGCACAGTCAAAGCCTATGAACAAAAGCGAGCACTGCTTCAGAACTCCATAGATGACCGCGATAGTGAACGAACATTTAAAACCCCGAGGCGTGGTACTGAAGGCTGCTGCGGCAAGGGCTGTAACGGATGTTTAATGTTCTGGCATGACCCAAAGTATGAAAAAGCGCGCACACTTCTCGCGCAAAAAAAACAAGGGCAGCTACTTGAAAAGAAAATGTCTGAAGAAGAGTTGGAAGCAGCTATTGACTGCTTAAATGGAGTTTAGGCCCAGTAAAGAAAAACTATTAAGGAAGCACCGAGCTTCCTTAATACGGTCTATACGTGGAAGCTTTCGCCGCAACCACACCGGCCTTTTTCATTTGGGTTAGTGAATTTAAAGCCTGTTGAAAACATGCTGTCTTCCCAGTCCATCTCTGTCCCAAGAACAAACAGGAGAGCTTTACGATCAATGAATATCTTCACACCTTTATCTTCAACAAGCTCCACGTCATCAGGCACAGTTTCCACATAATCGACTGTGTAACCCAGCCCTGAGCAACCGTGCGTTTCAGTACCAAGTTTAAGGCCGACAGCGTTTTCATTCTTTGCCAGCAAGCTTTTGATGTGCTCAGCAGCTTTGTCTGTGATTTGAATTGCAGATGCCATAACAGTGCTCCTTACAATAGTCCGAGCTCTAGGCGAGCCTCGTCAGACATTTTACTCATGTCCCAAGCAGGTTCCCAAACAAGCTTCACTTCAACTGATTTAACGCCTGCGACTGCTGCTACACGCATTTCCACCTCGCCAGGCATTGTTTCAGCGACCGGACAATGTGGTGTTGTAAGGGTCATCTTCACATCGACGGTAAAATCTTCAGCCACATTAACTTCGTAAATCAAACCAAGTTCATAGATATTCACCGGAATTTCCGGATCATAAATCTCCTGAAGTGCCGCGACAATATTTTCCCTTAATTCATCGACGGTTCCTGCTGGTGCTACATCAGCCTGAATAGGCTTTTCGCTTTCGGTTGAAGTTTCTTCTTTGTCTTCGGATTTCTCCAAGAATTTATTCAAGAAGTAGCCACCCTCCTGTGGGCTAACAACGGGTCGGTCAGCCGATTTGGGCATATTCTCTTCCGGATATGCAGCGCCCGCTGAATTTTCAGCAGAGCTCACGTCAAGAACGTCACGAGTTTCTTTATTGTCCATCATCCGAAGATATCCATTACTTTCTTGAGACCATCCACAAGGCGGTCTACGTCGTCTTTATCATTATACACACCAAAACTTGCACGCGCCGTGCCCGGTATTCCAAAGCGGTCCATAACAGGCTGTGCACAGTGATGTCCTGCCCGAATAGCAATGCCCTGGCGGTCAAGGATTGTGCCTATGTCATGCGGGTGAGCATGTTCCATTACAAAGCTAATCAGTGCACTTTTGTGTGGTGCTGTTCCGATGATACGTATGCTATTCATCACTGAAAGCTTTTCAGTTGCATATGCCAGAAGGCCAGCTTCATGTTCCGCAATCCGGTCATGGCCAAGTCTGTTAATGAACTTCAAGGCCTCATCCATGGCAATACCGCCAGCAATGTTTGGCGTCCCAGCCTCAAACTTATGAGGCAGATCGTTGTAGGTGGTTTTCTCAAATGTAACCGTTGAGATCATATCACCACCACCCTGCCATGGTGGCATGGCGTCAAGAAGGGCCTCCTTGCCGTAAATGACTCCGATGCCCGTCGGGCCATATGCCTTGTGGGCAGAAAAAGCGTAGAAATCAGCATCCAAATCTTGCACGTCAATTTTCAGGTGCGGCGCTGCCTGACAACCATCAACGAGTGTCACTGCACCAACTTCATGTGCTAGTCGGATGATCTCCTTCGCAGGCGTATGAGTGCCGATCGAGTTAGAAATATGGGCGAACGCCACCATTTTCGTACGTTCAGTAAGTAGGTCCTTGTAGGCGTCCATATCCAGTGAACCATCATCAAGGATTGGGATCACCTTGATAACTGCACCTTTCTCCTCAGCCACCATCTGCCAAGGAACAATATTTGAGTGATGCTCAAGATAGCTCAGGATGATCTCATCATCGGCTTGAAGGTTTGCTCGTCCCCATGTCTGTGCAACAAGGTTAATGCCCTCAGTTGCTCCGCGCACAAAAATGCATTCACGTTTACGCGCAGCACCAATAAACTCGCGTACGGTTTCACGGGTTACTTCGTATGCTTCTGTTGCGTCCTGGCTGAACTTATAAACACCCCGGTGAATGTTTGCATAATAACTTTCATACAGCTTAGTTTCCGCCTCAATGACAGAACGCGGTTTCTGCGCACTTGCAGCAGAGTCTAGAAAAACCAACGGCTTACCATAGACAGTTTCCGACAATATCGGAAACTCGGCGCGAATAGCTGCCACATCAAGCGGTGCTGTTATGGATGCAACTTCATTCATTCTAACTCATCACTCCTAAGCGCCCGGAGGCAACTATCCGGCATTTCCAACACGATCAGCACGATCAAGCATCCACGTTGCAATTCGTCCCATAAGGGACTGTTTCACATCGTCAAAATCAATTGCCTCAAGCGCCTCAGCGGTAAATGCCGCAACTAACATCTGACGTGCTGTAGCCGGATCAATACCTCGCGATGTCAGATAATAGATTGCTTTATCATCCAGCTGACCAACCGTTGCACCGTGACTACATTTCACGTCATCAGCAAAAATTTCCAACTCAGGCTTCGCGTTTGCTTCCGCAGTTTTATCGAAAACGAGTGCTTTAAAGCTTTGATCCGCCAGTGTTCTTTGCGCATCTTGTGCAACCGTTACTTTACCTTGGAAAGAAGTCTTTCCTCGAGCGTCAGCGACAGTACGGAACACTTGATCACTGGTTGAATGCGGTACGATATGGCTAACATCAGTGTGCATATCATGGCTCTGGCCCGTTGCTGCAAGAGCAACCCCGTTCACAACCGCATTAGCCCCTTCTTCCAAGATACGAGCAACAGCGTCAAAACGTGACATGTTGGCGCCGAGTGCAACACTTGTACAAATATATTCAGCACCACCACCGAGGTTTATATAAGACTTCGCTGTATGTGTCGCATTGAGGCCTTCTTCCTGCACACGAACATGCCTGAGTTTTGCGCCCTCAGTCACCCGTGCTTGCAGTACGCTATTAGTCCAATAGTTGCTATCATCTCCGACAAACCGCTCAATCACTGTCACAGATGCATATTCACC
>JBFOLV010000456.1:0-9770 GCA_040830325.1 Kordiimonas sp.
ATTCTCATCCTCAGCAATTTCATACTCTACCGGTATGGGATTAGTCCCTGTGGCCCGTGCATCAAGCGGTGAAGGTGCAAGGCGCGTCCAAATTACAAATCCTGTAGGCAAAGGGTCTCCCGACGCTACACCCAATTTAAAAGGATAATCGACAAACTTTGCTTTTCCGGTAATCCACGGAGCAGCCATCAAGGGTTGGGCAAAAGCAGTTGCACCCAACAAACTCGCTGATTTCAAAAGTCTACGCCGTGATAGTACCATGTTTTACCTCTGCTTATTCCTGACCCCGAAAGAATTTTCACTTAGAGCACTATTATAGAGATTTTATGACGAACATAGCCATGAACTGGCACAAAGTCATCTTAGGTCAAGAGCAGCCACCATAAGTGTTCTGACCTTACTTTTTCCGTACCTAGCATAGGTGTAAGAACAGCTCGGAAATCTATTGATGTAGGGGCCTAGACTTTTGCATAGCGACTAAAGCATATCTGCAATGCATTCGTGTAACCAGGCACCATGTCAGCAAGCTCTTCCGCTTCATCTTCAATCATGAACCTGCCCCAAACATGCTCATCCGAAAGTGCTATATTAATATCTTTAGCGCGCTTCTTCAGCTGTGTTTCGAAGACTAAAACCAATCGATCACCCATCACAGGATGATGCTTCACCCACGATGCGACAAACTCGAATTTTTTAACCTTAAGTCCTGTTTCTTCATCAACTTCGCGGATTAAAGCTTCAAAAAGATCTTCACCCTTCTCAACTTTGCCTCCGGGCAAATCAACAGTTCCATTATCTTTGCGCATCACAAGCGCTTTTCCGTCTCGTGAGACGATAACAACCTTTGCTGAAATTGGGAGATTATCTAGGGCCTTCTTAGTAGATTTTACTTGGCGCCAAAGCACATATTTTTCCTTTATATCGACCTAGTTTTATATCAAACCTAATTGACGAAAACTGGTCTGGCCAAACTTGCCAATGATAATATGATCATGAATTTGTACGCCAACCTTAGTGCATATTTCAACAATTTCTGTGGTCATCATCACATCTGCCTCACTTGGAGACGGATCACCTGATGGATGATTATGCACTAGAATCAAAGCGCTAGCGTCATATTCCAGCGCATACCTAAGAATCTCTCTTGGATAAACTGCTGTTTGATCAACAGTGCCTTCACTAAGTATCTTGTCGGCAACCAGCGCGTTCTTTTTATCGAGTAACAGCAACCGAAACTGCTCTCGCGGAAGATGCGCCATTGCGCCTCGCAAATAATCTTCTACCGCCTGCCAATTTGACAGCACCGGTTTTTGCTGTGCTTCAGAACGCGCCAAAATAAGAGCTGAGGCCTGCACAACCTTAATAGCAGCAACCGCTGTTTCACTTAGGCCCTTGATGCCCAGAAGGGTGTCGGCTTCTGCAGTTAAAACAGCAGCGTACCCTCCAAAACGTTCAATCAGTTGTTTAGCTAACGGTTTAACATCGCGCCGTGGGATTCCAAGAAAGAGCAAAAGCTCCAGCAGTTCATAATCTGCCACACCTTCTGGACCACCCTTAAGAAAACGCTCTCTCAGCCTAGCCCGATGCCCATGCCGGTGGTCTTTTGGCCCACTGTTTCTCTCAACAGTAGGCTTAACAAATTGGAACTGCCCTTCTCGCACATCCATAAACGCCCCCAAACGTTTAATCGGCAAGGTTAAAGATTAGCCTGCCGTATCATATGGTGGGCATTCCCACCCTTTTGGTGATTTAGTAAACACTTCATACCCGTCTTCTGTTACAGCGAGGGTATGTTCAAACTGCATTGAAAGTGACTTATCCCGCGTAACCGCTGTCCAACCATCAGACAAAACCTTACAAGTATGTTTACCGGCATTTACCATTGGTTCGATTGTGAAAAACATACCTGGTCGCAATTCTGGGCCTGTTCCGGGCGTACCGTAATGCACTATACTTGGTTCATCATGGAAAACACGCCCAATGCCGTGGCCACAAAAATCACGCACGACTGAATAGCGATGCGCTTCCACATGGGTTTGAATTGCATGTCCAATATCGCCAAGGTGTGCGCCAGGCTTCACAACCTCTATGCCTTTCCATAGTGCTTCAAACGTTACTTTGCATAAACGCTTTGGCAGCAGCTTTGGCTCACCTACGAAGAACATCCGACTTGTGTCACCAAACCAGCCATCCAAAATAACCGTAATGTCGATATTGAGACTGTCGCCGTTCTTAAGCTTTTTCGGGCCCGGAATACCATGACAAATCACGTGATTAATGGAAGTGCAAATTGACTTTGGAAAACCACGATAATTCAACGGCGCAGGTGTAGCACCATTCTTTAGAATAAAATCATGGCAAATAGTGTTTAGCTCATCAGTTGTAATACCGGCTTCAACATACGGTGTTACATGGTCCAATACTTCTGCTGCCAAGCGCCCGGCTGCTCGCATACCTTCAAAAGCATCTGGGCCATAAAGCTTAATTGCCCCGGTGCGGTTTTCCGGCGCGCTACTCGCCTCAACATAATTCATGTGTTTCCCTACTCAGCTCACAAAACTATTGGTAAGCTTCCTGTTACTTTTATCTCTTCTGGTGTCAGATGACACTGATAACATAAAAGTTCTACCCCTACCTCTTTGGCTTCTCTTAACGCACTTGTGTAGGCTGGGTCAATTTCTGCAGCAGGACTGAAACTGACACAATCTGAGCGCTGTACTAAATAAACCATCACAGCACGGTGCCCTTCGCGGACCATATCCATAAGTTCATGAAGATGCTTTGTGCCTCTGGCAGTCACGGAATCCGGGAATAGAGCCTGTTCACCAGACTTAAGCGTAACGCTTTTTACTTCAACATAACAAAGGCCCGTGGAATTAGGGTCTTCTGGTTGCTCTAGTAGAATATCAATTCTGCTATTGCCGCCGTACTTAACCTCTCTCCTTAGTGAACCATACCCGGCAAGTTCTTCAATAACGCCGTCCAATATCGCTGCTTCCACAATATGGTTTGGCCTGGATGTATTTATGCCAACTAGAGTGCCTTCAACATCAATCATTTCCCACCGCCAATCTAGTTTGGCTTTAGGGTTTGTGTTAGGCGAAAGATAAACCAAACTATCTGGTTCCTTAAGGCCTTTCATAGATCCGGAGTTGGCGCAGTGAGCGACAACTACCTCGCCGTTCCCCAGCTCTACATCGGCCAAAAACCGCTTATAACGTTTTAGTAACTTACCTTGGGTTAAAGTGCCCTCGAAGCGCATCATGCCCCCTTCATCGTTATGTGTTGAACTAAACTGTAACATTTCTGTAACGTTTGCATTGTTGACTCTTTAGTCAAGATTTCTATTATCACTAATGTCGTAGTGTATCACGACCGAAATTGGTGCCTGTCTAACTGTATGTATAGTGTCTTGAGTTCCAGCTTAGCCCTTTTAGAGCACCATTAGTAAAAGATTAGAAGTCTTAGGCTCAGTAAGGAAAAAAACTCATGAAAGCTATTCGTCGCTTAGCTTTGTTGGCAACAGTCGCCTCGACTGCCCTCGCCATTAGCACAGCAGCTAACGCACAATCAACGTCATCCGCGCTACGTGTGCGCGTACTTGATGGCGCCGGAGTAGACATGTCCGGCGTTGCAGTAACCATTCAACATGTGCCTACAGGGCGCACGTTCGAGCGAACAACTAACAGTGCAGGTGTTCTCACCGCCAAAGGCCTTCCGGTGGGCGGCCCATACATAGTTCGCCTGTCCAACCAAGGTCGGGCTATACCAAACACTCCTAATATTGTTGAGAATATTCAGATTGGTCTCGGCGAGACGGAATCTGTCGTTCTATATGCTGCTGCAGAAGGCTCTGATGTAACAACTTTTGAAGAAATTGTTGTAACAAGCGAACGTGTCCTCAGTGCGCTTCGTACGGGCGCTGGCCGCGATTTTGGTCAAGCTGAAATTGAAGGCATTCCTTCTGTTTCTCGTGACTTTGTCAGCACACTTGAAACAGACTCAAAAATTCTCGTTGATGATAGTGTTCCGCGCGGTCCGGCAGTTTCGATTGCTGGTGCCAATTTCCGCTTTAATAGCGTAACAATTGACGGTGTAACTCAGAACGATAACTTCGGCTTGTCACTGAATGCATCTGCAACACAGCGCGCACCTATTTCCATTGACGCCATTGGCGCAATCAATGTGAATGTCGCACCTTTTGATGTTGAATACGGTAACTTCCTTGGTGGTAACATCAATATTGTAACCAAATCTGGCACAAATGAATTCCATGGCAGTGCATATGGCTTCTTCACGAATGACAGTTTAACAGGGAACACAAGTAAGGGCGAAGACCTAGCCATTGGTGACTTTAGTGAAAAGTCTTACGGCTTCACACTTGGCGGCCCAATCATCGAAGACAAGTTATTCTTCTTTGCGAACTATGAGAAGTTCTCAACTACACGTCCCGCGAACACACAGACGATTGATAATATCCCCGGTGTTACCCAAGCCGATGTTGACCGGGCGCAACAGATATTCCGCGATGTTTATGGTTTTGAAGCTGGCCCGTTCGCAACATCAGACAAAGACACTGATGAGAAGATGCTTCTCAAAATCGATTGGAACATTAATGACAACCACCGCCTAGCTGCAGCATACCAGCGTGCAGACGGTGATGTTATATTTGATGACTTCCCTGAACTCGCGATCCTCAACTCTGGTCGCTATAACATTAATGAACGCCTTGATAGTTACAGTGTTCACCTCTTCTCGGACTGGACAGATAGCCTCTCCACTGAAGTACAATTTGGATACAAAGACGTAGAAAACCGTCAGGTAAGTATCGACAGCTCAACACCAGACTTTGGTATTAACTTACCAACGGGTGGCTTTATCGGTGCAGGCGGTGACCGTTTCCGTCATAATAACACGCTTGATAATACCTCTCGCACTTTCAAGTTCAAAGCTGACTACACTACGGGTGATCACACGATCACTGCGGGCTTCGAGCAAGAGAAGAATTCCGTTAGGAATGTATTCCTGCCCTTCTCACGTGGTCAGGTTAACTTCACAGGTCTCGACGCACTTGAAGCACGTACACCAGACTTCCTACTGTTTGGCGGCTCAAACACGGGTAGAGTTGAAGATGCAGATGCTGAGTTCGCACAAACCACAAATACAGTGTATTTGCAGGATGAATGGTTGGTTACTGATAACCTAACCATCAAAGCAGGCCTTCGGTATGACTGGATCAAAAACAATGACCCAGTACCATTCAACGAAAACTTCTTAGCTAGAAATGGTTTCGATAATACAGAAAACATGGACGGCAAAGACCTGTTGCTACCACGCATCGGCTTTAACTGGAACGCGACTGACCGCTTAACTGTTCGCGGTGGCGCGGGTCTATTTGGCGGTGGAACTCCGCTCATAATGGTGTCTAATAGCTATGCTGGTAACGGTGTTACTCGTACGTTTGCAGGCTTCTTTGCTCCATTCTTTGGGGACCCTGTTCTATCAAGCTTCAACACAGCTATCGCTAACTTGCCGAACCCAGATGCTGTTTCTAACGAATTCCAACAGTATCTAGCAGTGAACCCTACGTCCGATGTGGACGCTATTCACCCAGACACTGAGCTACTATCAAGCTGGAAGTACAACCTAGCCTTTGATTATGTAGCTGACCTATCCAGCATTGGTCTTGGTGATGACTGGAATATCACGCTGGAGGGTATCTTCACCCGCGTTAAAAATGGATATGATATTTACGAAGGTCGCCGTACTGTAACGGGTACTGCGCCTGATGGCCGTCCTATCTATAGCGACCTGGGTTTCAACGATTCCGATTATATCGTACGAAACACTAAAGAAGGTAAGAGCGATATCATCTCATTCGATATTGATAAAGAGTTTGATACAGATTGGGGTATCTTCAACGCTACTCTTGGCTACACATGGCAAAATGTTGAAGATGTTCGTTCCTACAATCGCTTCGTAGGCTTCGAAACCTACGCCTTTGATCCACAACGTGACCTAAACAACCCTGACCTTTCTACCTCACGCTTTGAAGTACCAAACCGGATCACAGCTACTCTAAGCTGGGAGAAGGAAATCTTTGGTGAAAACAAGACCCAGGTGAACTTTGTTTATGTTGGTCGTTCTGGTCGTAACTTCAGTTACATCTTCAACGGTACAGGAGCATTTGGTGGTGCAATTCTTTCTGACTATGCCGCCCCAGACAACCCTGGCCCTAACCTCTTCTATGTACCAGACGGTCTGAATGACCCTCTTGTCACAGGTGAAGCTGCTTTCCTAAACAGTTTGGATGCTACGATCAGCGGTGATGATTGCCTAAACAGTCACCGCGGCAGTATCATTCCTCGTAACGCCTGTAAGACTGGTTGGGTTAACCAGATCAACATGCGCTTCATGCAGGAAGTAGAAGTTGTCGAAGGTCACAAAGTTGAGCTTATTCTCGACATTGAAAACCTTGGTAACTTGATCGACAGTGATTGGGGCCGTTTGGATGCAATTTTCCAACCATCGAACGTCCCACTCGCAGACGTAGCGATCTCAGCTGATGGTACACAGTATATTTACAGTGCATCAGGATCAGCTACTGCCACTGCCGCGAATCCAAATATCGCGCGTATTCCTTCAGCGTACCGCATTCAGTTTGGAATGCGTTACCGTTTCTAAGGTTTCACCATAAACTAGAAAAGGGCGGCACTTTTGCCGCCCTTTTTACTTTCAGACATACTCTAAAGTTAACCAACCAACACAATCGAATGGCCGCCATCAACTGGTAACGCAACGCCTGTTGTAAAACTGCTTGCAGGTGACGCAAGCATCAGCATCGGTGGAACCAATTCTGGAAGTTCCCCTGCCCGTTTCGCCGGAGTACGGGCCAGCATCTCCTGACCACGCTCTGAAGTAAGCGCAGTATCATTGATTTCAGTGACAAAATACCCTGGACACAAAGCATTGACGCGTACACCAAATCGCTGCCACTCAAACGCCATGCTTTTGGTCATATGCACTACACCTGCTTTGCTCGTTGCATAGGTTAGTCCCCGAGCGCCAACACCCAACCCCATAATAGAGGCAGTATTGATGATTGAGCCCCCAAGTTTAGCATCAATCATTCGCTGAGCAGCTTCCTTACCAACGCGCCACAACCCTTTAAGGTTGGTCTCCATTGTTGCATCCCAGTCCTCTTCGGTATCCTCGAGAGCCCAATTGGGACGCGCTATACCAGCATTATTGCAAACAACCGTTGGCACACCGAGCGCTTCAACAGCGGCATCAAATGCGTTGGAAACGCTGCTGCCATCCGTTACATCCATTGCAACAGGTAGCGCCTTACGTCCTGTTTCTGCCGTTATATCTTGAGCCAAACTTTCGGTGCGATCTGTACGCCGAGCACCAAGAACAACATCTGCTCCAGCTTTTGCGAGAGCCATGGAAAAAGCAGCCCCAATACCAGATGATGCCCCTGCAACCATTGCTGTTTTGCCCTCAAGGCTAAACAAACCATCTACATATGTACTCATAATAAAACCCCATGCCTGCTTACTGATCACTTACCAAGAATGTTTATCTACAAACGTTTAAATAGCCTCTATTAAAAAGTTTCAAGGCGAGGAAACACACCTTGATGCCTAGCCATCAGTTCCCATCTATTAAAACTATGAAACGCACAGCGGGGGAGCGAGTTGTGAAAACGAAGGCAGAGACCACCTTTTCGGCAGAAGATATAAAAACCATTCATAAAAGCGCGAGCCGTTTTAAACCCAACACAGAAATAGCTATCGCCAAATTGTCAAACGAACAAATAAGCTTCTATGGCGTCAAAACAGAAACCAACAAAGAAGTATCCGAAATTAAAAACCAGACTTCAATTTTCGAAATTGGGTCTATCACCAAAGTATTTACCTCAGCCTTGCTCGCTCAGCTAGCGACTGAAGGCGCGGTTAAACTCGCCGATCCTATCGATATATATCTCGGCTATAGGCTCAATAAAGGACAACAAGTAACCTTTGAAGAGCTTGCAAATCACACTTCAGGTTTACCCCGTCTTCCTCCCAGCATGTTCTGGAAGGCTGTATTTGGCAGTAGCGAAAACCCCTATAAAGACTACGCTGAAGAGGCTCTCAAACACGACCTAACAACACGTATCAAACTGAAAAAAAAAGGCAAAAGCCGCTATTCAAACATGGGAACAGGCGTATTGGCTCATACTCTTGGCAAAGTCACAGGCCAAACTTTTGAGGCAATGTTACAGGAGCACATTTTCCAACCGCTTGGCATGCAAAATAGTACTGCAAGTAAACAAACCTCAAATGATCTGCTTGTTCCCGGCCTAAACAAAAAAGGCCAACCATGCAGCAACTGGCATTTTGATGCGCTCGCTGGCGCGGGCGCCATTTTGTCGAGCGTAGAAGATTTATCCAAGTTTCTTCGGGCCAATTTTGACCCTTCAAATAACGCTCTACAGCTACAACAAAAAGAAACAGTTAAAACAGGACGTTGGGACAGCTTCGCACTTGGGTGGATGATTCAGTGTTTTAAAACCACAAATGATCGCCCTTGGCATTGGCATAACGGAGGAACCGGTGGCTACTCATCTGCCGCTGTAATGGATACAGAGATGAAGACAGGTGTCATCGTTCTCTCAAATGTTTCAGGTCTCACGCTCTTCAAAAGCCAAGAAATTACTAACCTTGCCTTCAATTTACACAAAGATATGCAAAACACAGATTGACAATATAAACATTTCTTTATATTTAGTTATTCGTCGATGGTCCCCGCGAGGGGATAACAGGGAATCCGGTACGCTAATCTAACGGCAAGCAAGTCCGGAGCTGCCCCCGCAACTGTATGCGGTGAATGATAATCAATAGGCCACTGGCTAGAGGAATATCCTCGCCGGGAAGGCGGTTATCATAAGCCCGCAAGTCAGGAGACCTACCATCGAATTGAACCTAATCAATGCCATTCGGGGTGAATGGTGGAGACGGACAATGATGAAGATTACACTTATCCACCGAATGTGAAGCTGTCCTTCACCTTAAAACGATGAATTTATATATGCTTACCCTCTTCGCCTGAACAATCAGGCTTGGGCGAACCATTGTGCAATTCATCTTCAGCTTTCCTGCCTGCACGCCGGTGCATGCAACCCTTTTTCACATCCAAATCAAATTTGAAGGACGACAGATGATACAATCCGCCAACCTCGGCTTTCCACGTATCGGTGCAAAACGCGAACTAAAAAAAGCCCTTGAATCTTATTGGCGCGGCGAGAGTGCGGTAGCCGACCTAATTGCTACTGGTAAACAACTACGCGCTCACAATTGGCAACTCCAGAAAAGCTCTGGCATTGAAAGTATCTCTTGCGGAGATTTCTCTTTCTACGACCAAGTACTTGATATGACTGCTACTCTCGGCGCAGTGCCTGCACGTTTTGACCACTCTGGAGATACAGTAAGTTTAGACACCTACTTTGCGATGGCGCGCGGCACGGCAAAAGCCCCAGCGATGGAGATGACTAAATGGGTTGACACCAACTGACACTATATGGTGCAGGCGCTACACGCAGATCTAAAACATCAGGGTGCCTCGGACAGAATTATCGATAAGTTTCAGGAAGCAAAGGCAGTGGGCATTCATGCTCGGCCTGAGATCATTGACCCGGTAACCGACCAGCTGCATGCCGATAGCAGAGATGAAGACGTAATCAACACGCTGGAACAGCTCGACAATATTGAACCAGAGTATAGTGA
>JBFOLV010000457.1:0-3115 GCA_040830325.1 Kordiimonas sp.
ATAAGCATTTATGAACCATAGAATGTACCGTCTAGTAACTCGATTTATTCCAGTAGATTCAGGCGCAATTCTTCACTAGAATGGTATCGCTTACTACGATGATAGTCCCTTGAATAAAATGAGCTTTTAGGCACTGGAACCAACCAATGAACGATATTCTCTCCACACTCAGCTTAAGTACGACAGATATTCAGCTCCTGGCTTTTCTGATAGCTGTCTGGGGAGGCTATATTTACGTGGCTGATTACAGTCCTCTTAAGAAACAATCGCTGGCACACGCCATGGATCGTCACCGCCTAAGATGGCTTGTTGAAGCGAGCACCCGTGAATTTAAGATGGTGGATACAAGCGTGCTCGGCATCCTAGTAACAGGCATCAACTTCTTTGCGTCCGCTACCATTCTCGTACTTGGTGGATTAATTGCTGCCATTGGCTATGCAGAGAAACTAAGCGCGGCCTTTACATATATCCCCTATGCAGCAAGCCTAGACACAACGGCCATCGTGATGCGCCTTGCCTTACTGCTGGTTATTTTTGTTTACGCCTTTTTCAAGTTTGCCTGGGCGCTTCGAATTGCCAACTACTGTGCAATTGTAGTGGGCGGCATGAGCGAACAGCGCTATGATGAGGGTGATAAAGAGCGCCATAAACGAGCTGAGGTTGCCGCCAGCCTTAGTGCATCATCAGGCCATCATTTCAATCGCGGCGTAAGAGCTTACTTTTTTGCTCTAGCAAGCCTTGGCTGGTTTATAGGCCCACTTTCCTTTGTTGCGGCAATACTCGGTGTACTCGTTGTTCTTATAAGGCGGGAGTTTTCCTCAAACACTGTTTCTTACCTAAGAAACTTAGATTGATTTCCCGATATTGTTATATTATTACACTTTCCAATTAAATGGAGAATGTAGATGACCTTCTATCACAACACCGACAATGCAGTCGCATACGCTAAAATGTGTGAAGGTTATGACGCAGCGGATCAACTTGGCCTCTTACATAAACATTTGCCGACAGGTGCCAAACTTCTTGAAATAGGTTCCGGGCCAGGTAACGACATAGCTCTACTAAACGAAAAGTATGACGTCACCGCATCAGATTACTCTCCAGCTTTTCTCAAAATGGTCAAAGAACGCTTCCCTGATGTAATGACGAAGCTACTCGACGCTGTCGCTCTTGATATAGAAGGGCCGTTTAATGCCATCTACTCCAATAAGGTATTACAGCACCTTACAGATGATGAGCTATCAAAGTCATTTTCCAGACAAGCTAGCCTCTTAAGTGATCAAGGTCTGATCTATCATCTAATCTGGACTGAACTAGACTACCCTGATGCCCCTCACGGACTACAATATATAGCCCGCAGTGAACAAGAAATAGCCACCGCTATGGCGCCAAATTTTGAAGTAGTTGCTACTCAGTCATTCGGTGAATTTTCAGACAATGATTCACTTGTTATTCTCGCCAGAAAGCTGAAACAGTAATCCCTAAAGCCTGACAATAACGCTCTCTTACGCTAAATATTTGTAGTATCTCGCTTTTCCTGCCCCCTTCGCGGATATCATCAAAATTGGCTGAAATAACGAAACCTAAACGCCTGTTATGGAGTCGTTTTCGTTTTTTAAACCTATGCAAACATCGTTCAAAGTTTTCCACAATCTGGAGTCCCGCAGCTTTCCTTTCCTAAAGCCGTCAAGCACGAAATTCGCTTGCCGGTCACATTAGATTTTGCTTCAGTTTCCATGCTGGTGAATGCCAGTGTAGGGGAGGAAAATTACTATGCCACATCGCATTCAATTACCACACGGCGCCATAGCAACATGCCGTGATGTACCTAGTGCCAACGGTTGGTTGGAAAGTGTTCTATTTGTTAAAACATCTCTGAATGTTTCATCAAATAATTCCGAAGCGCGGGAACTTGCTGCAGCTATCCAGGAATATGTTCGAAGCGGTCTCGCAGACCGAGTTGAAATTAATTAGCTCCAGAACATATCACTTTCAAGAAGGTCCCTTTAGGGGCCTTTTTTATTGACCTCACTAGTTTCTCCGGCACTCGTCCCTAATCTCCACCATTTATCCCAGTTGCCTTTCATGTGTGCCTTTCGCTGATTAACACAATGGTCAGCCCTAAGGAGAGACCCATGACAGCCAAGTCACAGTATCTAATAATTTCAGCAATGTGCGCGATTTTCTCCGCGCTCACGACAACCATTTTAATGTACGGCCCAAGCGCGGCGATACCAGAGGCTTTCGAAGCAACACAGGCGCTGCATTCAAACACGCTTCACACCTATAAAAACTGGATCTTGTTTTTCCATCCACAGTTTGCCTTCATTGCTGCGCTCGGGGCAGCAGCTATACTGTACAATAAAGCCCCTGCTTATACGGCAATTGGCATCCTCTATTTGGCGGTATGGGCTTTAACCGAAATGACCCAGCAGGCCTATCTAATCGACGCCCTTAATCAAATATGGCGACCCGCGTACCTAGCAGCAGATGCGGCCGACAAAGCGCAGTGGCGTACTATCATCGAAGGCCTGGTCGGCATCACCGATACACTATACTTCGTGCTGATCTATGGCTTTGGCCTTGGGTCTCTGGTGTTTGGATTGGCGTTTCTAAAACAAGGGGGCTTTGCCCAAGCAATTGGGGCGCTTACCAGCTTAATAGGCTTCATGAGCCTAGCCGCTTTTACCTATTATTATGCTGGCGTAGCTCCATTGGGGAGCATCATTAATGGTTGGTATGGCTGGATATACGGGCCACTGCAAATAGGTGTTCGGCTTGCTCTTGGCATATGGTTGTGGCGACAGGCCACTCTGTATAAGAGACCTGACCCACTCTAACGTCAGCCTAACGCCCTACTCCTGTAAGTCCTCGTAGGCCATACCTGCATTCCGGAACAGCAAACTTGTATATTCCTGAATGCGGCCCATCGCATCCTCCTTGTCATACCCTAATATTTTGGCATGCATATTTACTTCAGTGGCAACAATCATGGCTGCGGCTTCAACAGTTGCTATCGCTAAAATGTTGCGATTTACCACAGGTAGTTTTTTGAATTTTTCTGTCAATGCATCAAGAACTTCACTCACAAGTTCTTCGTGCTCCCCATCCAGAC
>JBFOLV010000458.1:0-3989 GCA_040830325.1 Kordiimonas sp.
ATTGGGCAGAAGACCGGCTAGGGCCTATCCGTATAAAACATGCTTATGCTTGGCGCTCCATACTAGATGCCGGCGGGCGTGTTGTTTTCAATTCCGATTTACCTGGTGAACCATGGGAGCCCATGCAAACCCTCTATTTTGCCACAACTCGGCAGAAACTTGACGCATTAGGCGAGGATGGCTGGCAAATAGAGCAAGCACTGAATGTGGAAGAAAGTCTTAAAGCCATGACAAGCGATGCCGCGTTCGCTAGCTTTCAGGAAAATGAACTTGGCAAACTCAAAGCAGGTTTTATCGCCGACTTTATAGAGCTAAACGCCAACCCGTTTGAAGTAGCCCCAAAGAATATAAAAGATATTAAGGTTACCGCAACATGGCTAGACGGTAAAAAACTAAACTCAGATAAATAAAAGGCTCGCCCAGTATATCCGAGCGAGCCTTTACAACTGAAATCAGCCTGTATTAAGCGAGACCTTTTTCCATCGCGCTGCTCATGCGGCGCGCAAAGGCTGAAGGGTCATCCAGTGGCTCACCTTCAAGAATTTTTGCTTGGTCAAACACGAGCCAAACAGGATCAGCAAGCGCATCTGTTGCACCTGTTTCACCGGCCTTCTCAGCAAGCTTGCGGATCACTGCGTGCGTTGGATTAATCTCCAGTACTTTCGCAGTTTCCTGATCCAGCTGATTACTTGCTTTAAGGATACGCTCCATCGCCATATCCATACCGCTGTCGCTCGCCACTAGACAAGAAGCAGTCTCAGTCAAGCGACCAGATGCACGTACTTCTGACACCTTATCACCGAGCACCTCTTTCATAAGGGTGGTGAGTGTTGTCATTTGACCATCTGTTGCTTTCTCTTTCTTTTCACCGTCGTCTTTCGCTGAAGCTATATCATCAAGATCATCAGCGCCGCGCGTGATAGACTTAAATGGTTTACCATCAAAATCTGGAACAGACTGCAGCCAGAAATCATCAACAGCATCGCCCATTAGCAGCACTTCGATGTCACGTGACTTAAAGCCCTCTAACTGCGGGCTTTTACGGAGGGCAGCTTCATCAGTACCGGCGATGTAATAAATTGCGCTCTGCTTATCTTTCATGCGCTCAACATATTCAGCGACTGTTGTCCAACCCTCAACAGCGGTAGACTTGAAGCGCGCAAGTTTTAGAATTTGGTCACGGCGTTCGAAGTCTTCGTAGATACCTTCCTTGATGACACCGCCAAACTCTTCCCAGATAGCTTCGAATTTTTCGCCATCTTTTTCAGCCATTTTCTCGAAGTCACCAAGAACCTTCTTGGTAATCGCTTTTGACATACGGTTTACAACCGGATTGTTTTGTAGCATCTCGCGGCTGACGTTAAGTGGTAGATCCTGACTGTCGACAACACCGCGCATAAAGCGAAGCCAACCAGGAAGCAAATCAGTACCTTCATCAGAGATAAAGACCTTCTTCACATAAAGCTTCACTCGGTTCTTGCGGGCAGGATCAAATAAATCCATCGGCTTTTTAGTAGGAACGAAAAGAAGCACCGTATATTCCTGCATGCCTTCCACTTTATAGTGGAGCTTGTGGGCAGGCTCATCGAACGCATGTCCCACGTGACGGTAGAACTCTGTATATTGTTCGTCAGTAATTTCCGATTTAGGACGCGCCCAAATAGCAGAACCATCGTTCACTACTTTTGCTTCTTCAGCGTCTTTATCTTCACCGCCTTTGATAGCCAAAGTGATCGGTATTTCAATGTGATCACTGTATGTCGTCACGATTGTTTTAAGGCGATACTGCTCCATAAACTCAGCAGCATCTTCTTTGACATGCATCACAATCTGGGTACCTTGCGCCGCCTTATCAGCTTCTGCAATTTCGTATGTACCTTCACCGTTACTTGTCCAAGCCCAAGCTTGCTCATCGCCAGCTTTACGGCTCGTTACAACAACGCGGTCTGCAACCATAAAGACCGAATAGAAGCCAACACCAAATTGACCAATCAACTGTACGTCTTTTTTGCTGTCGCCAGTAAGCTGGTCAACAAAGTTAGCTGTTCCCGAGCGTGCGATCGTACCGAGATTCGCGATCAAGTCGTCGCGGTCCATCCCGATACCATTATCAGCAACAGTGATTGTCTTTGCCTCAGCATCAACTGTAATAGCGATACCAAAGTCTTCGCTGTCGGATTTAAGCGCAGGGTTTGTAAGTGCCTCATAACGCAATTTATCGCACGCGTCTGATGCGTTTGAGATAAGCTCCCGAAGGAAAATTTCACGCTCTGAGTAAACGGAGTGCACCATCATGTGCAACAAGCGGGAAACCTCCGCTTCAAAGCCCATTTTTTCAGTTTTAGTTTCAGTTTTAGCGTCTGACATTTTTTGCCTCTGGTTCTCTCATATAGTTATAGGCTCTCAGCCAATTTGGGCGGAAAGCAGGTTATTGACCCTCATTTAGGAAACCTCGACTGAAGATCAAGGTCTAAGCAAGGTCTATTCTGTTTTTGGTGTTAAGAATTCATCACGGCTACGCTTCAATACCTCAGCGTCACTGCTGCTAAGCTGAAACACCCATCCGTCTGTTGAACTACGGATACTAGCAGCCTCTGCTTCACCATCTTCAGGTGCTGCTTCAAGTACTCCGCTAGTACCTTCACCGCGCATCTCGGCATCAAAAGCCGCGCTCAACTGCACCCAAGTATGTCCGTCCATATCAAAAAGCGTGGCGGTTATCGCCAGGCCATCATGCGTGGACAAAGTAACTGTTTGAACCGGGTCAGTGAGCGGATTACTCAATCTACGTACATCGTCAAAAGAAAGACCTGCAATAATACGAGCCGGGTCACGCAACTGCCAATAAGCGAGTGCCTCCTCACCTTCGCGCAAACCCTGCATGATAAAATTAGTTTCATCCAGCTTGCGTGTCAGCCAAACGTTACCCACTTTCACATCGCTAACGCGCTTCTCGTCTATGTTAAGGACGTCAGTTTCCAACCACCACGCCGGCTCTGCGGAAGCTTCAGCAAGTTCTGTAACGAGCCAGGAGCGTGTATCTCTCTCTTGCGAAATATAGGTTAAGGAGCGACCATTAGGGCTACCTGTACGCTTACCCATATCAAACTCTAGAAGCGTACCATCTGTATCGTCTTTCAAACGAATACGGAGCGCCTTTTCACCCAATTCTAACCTTGGAAAGCGCGACTTATTAGCTGTTTTAGGCTCACGGCGATCAGACAGGGCAATCCCGCGAAGTAAAGCAATTACCTTATCATTAGCGACCCTATAATTGTCGCGCTCCACCATAACCCAGCCGCTCTCAGTACGCCTAATAGTGGCACTGCTGTTGTTTTGACGTAGTTCAATTACTTGCACTTCATTGATACGCTCTTCCAGACCACTGAAAGTACGTTCACCACGAGCACCTTGCTCGCGCGTTGGGTCTTCTCCAAACATCACCCAAATTGCGCCCAAAATGGCAAAAAGAGTGAGATAACCGAGAATATTTGTTGTTCGCTCAGACATTCAATTATTGGCCCATTTATGTCTTGTTATATTTAGCTGCGCCCTGTACGTCCGCGGAGATAAAGCCGAAGCAGTACAAGAAAAATAATCAGCAATGGTATGACAGCGATATTGAAGAAGGCTAACCATTTACCTAGCCCCACAATCTCCGCGCGCAACCCTCGCTTTACTTCACGAAGTGCCTTTCGGGTTTCAAGCATCTGCGTGCGGAAGCTTTCAATTTCTGCCTCCGCTTCACTAGAAAGCACGGCCCCATCTTCGGGCGACTGACCTTCAAGCTCAGATATACGAAGCTCAAGAGCACTTAGTTCATCCTGAAGAAGCTGTTCTTCCGACAAATATTTTGCTTCCGCATCCCTGCGCAAGCTGTCAACCACATCAAACGGGCGCTTGGAAATACCGCGTCCACGCAAGTTCAATAAAGCCTCTGAACCTGATATATGATCTGCAAGATTGAGGATAAAACTCCCATTTCCTGC
>JBFOLV010000459.1:0-2704 GCA_040830325.1 Kordiimonas sp.
CCAGTTTGGTGACGATGTAAAATTACGGCGGGATGAAGACGTTCTCGATACTTGGTTCTCAAGCGCCATGTGGCCCTACACAACAATGGGGTGGCCTGAAGAAACGCCTGAGCTAGCGAAATATTACCCGAACGCTACTCTTGTAACTGGCTTTGATATTATCTTCTTCTGGGTTGCCCGGATGATGATGTCTGGTATCCATTTCATGGGTGAAGTGCCATTCAAGAATGTTTATATCCATGCTCTTGTTCGCGACGAAAAAGGCGCGAAAATGTCGAAGTCAAAAGGCAATGTAATTGATCCACTTGAGTTCGTGGAAAAATACGGTGCTGACGCACTTCGTTTTACGCTGGTAGCGATGGAAGCTCAGGGCCGCGACATTAAGCTTTCCGAGAAGCGTGTTGAGGGTTACCGGAACTTTGGCACAAAACTTTGGAATGCCTCTCGTTTCTGCGAAATGAACGGCATTGCCGGGTCAGATAGTGTTGAAGCGCCTAAAGCCACACTTGCTGTTAATAAATGGATCATCAGTGAAGTTGCGAAAGCAGCAACGGGTGTAACAACAGCGCTCGACGCCTTCCGCTTTAATGACGCGGCAGATAGCATCTACCACTTCACATGGGGCACATTCTGTGACTGGTATGTTGAGCTTATCAAGCCTGTTTTCTGGGGCGAAGATGAGGCTGCAAAAGCTGAAACACGTGCTGTCGCAGGTTGGGTTCTTGATCAGATTTTAGTTGTTTTGCATCCGTTCATGCCTTTCATCACTGAAGAGCTTTGGCATGCTACAAAATCAGATCGAGCGTATGACCTTATTCATGCTCAGTGGCCGACAGCAACAGCAATTGATGCTGGGGCTGCCGATGAAGTGAATTGGGCGATCAAGTTTATTCAGGAGGTGCGTTCAACACGCGCGGAAATGAATGTACCTGCAAGCGCGAAAGCGACTGCACTTGTTGTTGGCGCTTCAGATCAGACAGCGAAGCGTTTGGCTGATTGGCAGGATATGCTTTGCCGCCTGGCACGCTTAGAGAAAGCAGAAACAGTGGATACTGCTGAAAGCCAGGGTGCAGCGCAGCTCGTTGTTGATGAAGCAACGGTTTACTTGCCACTTGCGGACCTGATGGACCTTGGGGCGGAGAAGGCGCGGCTTCAGAAAAACCTTGAGAAGCTTCAAAAAGAAGCAGGCTCTATTAAAGGGCGCTTGTCAAACCAGGGCTTTGTAGCAAAAGCGCCAGCACATGTGGTTGAAGAAGCTAAGGTGCAGGTTGCAGACCTTGAAGCGCAAATTGAAAAAGTAACAGCAGCCTTAACTAGGCTGGGATAATCACCAAGCGCTATGGGCCTGATGAGGCCCATAGCTTTTTTGGCAAGTTAAACATCGCTTTACTTTGTTCGGTGTATATAGCTGAACAACGGACCACCTTTATTAGGAAGTATTTTGATCGCGCGTATTGCATCCATTGTGGGATTGGGGATGTTTTCCATGCTGGTTAGTGCGGAGAATGTAAAACCTCTTACCTTGATGGCTGTAAAAATACCTGGGTTGTATGATACGGACAACCCCGGCCCCTACAATGCCGTGTTCGAGCGATTGATGGTGGGAAGCTCTTACAATTATGTTCTGAGAGAAGCGCCGCTTCGTAGAGCAACCACAGCATTCATTAAGGGTAACGCAGACTGCTATTTTTTTGGAACAAATGATAAATCTATTTATCAAGAGCAGGGTGTGCCTAAAAGAGACTTGCTCATTTCCGATCCTGTGAACCCTATATCCCTGAAAATCTATACTCGTGCGGGTGAGACTGTCATTAATGAAGCCTCGGAGTTACAAGGGTTGTTCATTGCAGTTGATCAAGGAGCAACTGAAATTTCTCGTGCGGCAGAACATTTATCTGTTTCACCGGAATATCTGCTTCCTGCACAAACACTTTCTCAGGCTTTTCGTTTGCTCAACCAAAAGAGGGTTGATGCGGTAATGGCGTTTGATAGCGATGTTAGAATCTATCAAGGTAACTCATCTGATGCATCCCACTACGGCGTATCTGATACACTTAGTTTGATTGTTAGCCATGATAGTGTTGTGTGTCGCCGTTCTGATGTTACGGAGCAATTTATCTCCCATATAAATGAGCAGCTCAGTTCACTGAAGAAGTCTGGTGACCTCGATAGAATATTGAATGGGCCTAATTAAGCAGCTGGCTTTAGGCCACCTCTCAAGCATTTATTAAATATGTCTCACTATGCTAGGAGATGGGGGTAGTGGAGGCCACTAATAACATTTTCATTCTGTAATAGAATTGCACCTATTCTCCTTGTTCTAATGGGCTGGGAAAGATTTGGCCCACTTTATGCTGATGATCATGAAATAGTAATTGCGGGCACAGAAATCCCTGCACTGTTTGATGAAACTCCGAATAGTCCATATCGGCGTATATTCAGTGCCATCACTTATGGAGCAAAGACGCCTGTACGCTTGGAATTAATGCCACCACTAAGAACTCTTCATGTCTTATTGGAACGTTCGGTTGATTGCCTGTTTGTGGGCGGCACGAATGCACAGTCTTATGTGGATAGGGGGATGCCTGCTGATGAGTTGTTGATTTCTGATGTGGTAAACAGAACGCAGTTAAAGCTTTATACGCGCCCTGGTGAACCAATTGTAAACAGTGTGGCAGACCTTGATGGCGATGTGGTTGCATTA
>JBFOLV010000460.1:0-3126 GCA_040830325.1 Kordiimonas sp.
CGCCTGTTGAGTGTTTATCCGTAATTGGCGCATCTTTATCAAAACCATACCTTGACCAATCTACAACATCGCCACTGTCACGCATCGCAAGCGTAAGGGCAGCACCCTCTTCTGGTGTCATGCCATTGAAAAAAACAGCCATTGCAAAGGCAGATATTTGCCCTTCAGTGACACCGCCGTCCGTGATTCCTTCAACAAACCGGCTAATATCCGCATCTGACACCACACCGCCATCTCGCTTAACGCGGATTGCTTCCTGAGGGATAAAAATTGAAGTTTCACTCATGACACACCTAACTTTTTATGTTTTCTGGCCCGAAAGCGTATGGCAACAAGGCAGCACTATCTGTTTCAAGCAAGATATTGCCGTCCCGGTCACAAATAGTGACAGGCGCGCCTTTCTCGCCTGCAAATTCTCTTATTTTTTGACGGCATCCGCCGCAAGGCGTGCAGGCCTCAGTTCCAGGACCGACTATGATGATATGGCTGATAGCAGAGCCACCATGTAAGACCATATTGCCAATCGCTGTTGATTCTGCGCATTGCCCAAGTGGATAAGCAGCATTTTCAACATTACACCCAGCATAGATGTTACCGTCATTTGCTATAATAGCGGCACCAACAGGGTGCCTAGAGTAAGGAGCATATGCATTCTCTAACGCTGCGATTGCCTGCTTGATTGCTTTTTGCTTCGCATCATCCATTCTAGCGATCCTTCTGATAAGGAATACCACTCGCTCGCGGTGCCTGAATCCTGCCGACAAAACCAGCAAGAATAATCACCGTCAGTACGTAAGGCAGCATTATCGTAAACTGCACCGGTATCTCACCAATTAGTGGCAACTCAATCCCCTGCAATCGTCCCTGCAAAGCATCCACGAAACCAAACAAAAGACACGCAAGCAAGGTAGGAACAGGTTTCCATTTACCGAAAATCATTGCTGCCAGAGCCAAGTAGCCCTTACCTGCCGACATATCACGGATAAAACCTGCGCCTAGTCCCGTGGAAAGCACTGTTCCGGCAAAACCACACAAGACGCCTGCGATAATCATCGCTTGATACCGCAGTGCACTTACTGAAATACCTGCTGTATCAACTGCCTCGGGGTTTTCCCCTACAGCGCGAAGCCGAAGACCAAAACGTGTTTTATACAGCATCCATGCGACCGCAGGCACTATCAACACGGTAAGGTAAGTAATCAGATTATGGCCCGAGATAATATCGCTGTATAAGGCCCCTATTAACGGCACATCAGCGACTGTATCTGCAAATGGAAGCGTAATAGCACTAAAACGGCTTTCATCACTCAACAACGGTGTTTGGCCGCCTTTACGGAACCAAAAATTTGCAAGCGTCGGCGCAGCACCAGCAACAGCAATGTTTATTGCCATACCAGATACAATTTGATTGCCTCGCTGAGCAATAGACACATAGGCATGCAGGAGAGCTAGTACAACAGATGATAAAATGCCCGCTAGAAGCCCTAGCCATGGAGAGCCGGTTACAGCAGCTGTAGCACCGGCTGCAAAAGCGGATGCTAACATCTTTCCTTCAAGGCCAATATCAACAATGCCGGCCCGCTCAGCCACAAGGCCCGCCAGTGCTGTGAGAATAAGCGGTGTTGCAATTCTTAGTGTTGAATCTGTAAGTAAAACTAGATCTGCAAGGAACTCCATCACACGGCCTCCCTAACAGAAAAACGCGCAAAGGCGGCAGTTAGAGGCTTGCGGAACATATGTTCCATCGCTCCGGCAAACAAAATCACAAGACCTTGTATCATAACTATCAAATCACGGGTGATTGACGGCATTTCGAAGGCGAGTTCCGCACCGCCTTGATACAAAGCGCCAAATAGAACCGCTGCCAAAATAATACCTACAGGGTGATTACGCCCCATGAAAGCAACAGCAATCCCGACAAAACCGTAACCTAGTGTAAAATTCCCTAACAAACGGTGCTGTTCACCAAGCAACTCATTTAAGCCCATCATGCCTGCGAGAGCTCCGGATATCATCATCGCAACGATTGTCATACGAGAGACAGAAATACCTGCAAACCTTGCCGCACCCTGGTTCTGCCCAACAACACGTAGCTCATAACCAAAGCGTGTTCGCCACAACAGAAACCACACACCAATGGCACAGACTATGGCGATAAGAAGGGACACATTCATAGGCCCTTCTTCAAACATTATACCCAAACTTCCGAACAGCTCATGCAAAGGCGTAAGAGCAGTTCCCTCGGGAAAGTCTCTACTTTCAGGCATCTGACCACCCGGGCGCTGCAAAGGACCAACCAGCATGTAAGCGAGAAGCGCTGACGCAATAAAGTTAAACATGATAGTCGTGATAACTATATGGCTGCCACGTTTGGCCTGTAGATACGCGGGTATATAAGCCCATGCAGCGCCAAACAAAGCTGCGCCTATAATTGCGAATAGAACAGCAAGAAACGGTGACACATCACCAATCATAAAGACTGCCAAAGTAAGGCCCAGCCCTCCAATCATCGCCTGCCCTTCACCACCAATATTAAAATGGCCTGCATGAAAAGCGATTGACACAGCTAACCCAGTAAAAATAAAATTAGTGGCATAGTAGAATGTATAACTAATACCTTCTTCGAAACCGAACGCACCGTCCCAGATCAAGCTCATGGCAAGAAATGGGTCTTCACCAAGCCCCCAAATCACCAAACCAGAGACTAAAAATGCAGCGAGCAGATTAAGCGCTGGTAACAATATGTTATCAGCCCATGCTGGAAGTTTTTGCGAACCACTAGCCATCAACCACGTTCCTCAACTACTTGCGTTTCAATCTGTGGTTCGATATTTTTTTGCCCGGCCATCATCAAGCCAAGTGTTTTCTCATCAGCTTCTGCGACCGGCACCACGCCAGTTATCTCGCCTTCACACATCACCGCGATACGATCTGAAATAGCAATCAGTTCATCTAAATCAGCGGAAACAACCAGTACCGCCTTACCCTCGTTTCGGAGTGTAGTGATCTGGTCATGGATTTTCGTAACAGCCCCGATATCAACACCACGGGTCGGCTGACCAATCACCATAAGCTGAGGATCACGGGCTAACTCTCGCGCAATCACAATTTTCTGCTGGTTTCCTC
>JBFOLV010000461.1:0-4510 GCA_040830325.1 Kordiimonas sp.
CCCCCCCATCCCCCCAAACTGAGCCGCTTTCCCGCCCCCTTTTTTCCCTGCCGCTGCTTTATTAAAACCGCCTGCGCCGCCTATACTGTTTGTAACAGCCTCAACTTCAGCGCCCTGATCCAACCCTACATCATTACTTACTGCCGCACTATTAGTTGGCTGTTGTTCCGCAGGCGCCTGTGACGGCGGTGAAACAGGTTCCGCTTTTACGCGCTGAGGTTTTAAAGGTGCTGGTTTACTAGCTAATACATTCTTAACCCGCACTGTTTTTGGCGCGATTTCCTTTAACGGTTTCTGTCGAGATTTCTTTGGCAGCGCATTTTCAGCTTTTGGGATCACTGCAGCTGTTTTTTCATCCACATTCCCAACCTGAGATCGCCCTCCTGCGGCGGCTCCCTCAAACGTGAGCTCCACGAGCACCCCTTTTTGACCAGTTGCTTGTGAACTTTCAGCTTCGGAGTTCTCACCAAAAAACAAGGCTGCCGCGCCAGCATGTAACGCCAGCGCGGCTCCCCCACATATTAGCCATAGTATATGATTGTTGGGTCCCATTCGGTGCCTTGTTAGGCGGGCAGAGGCCCGCCTAGCTATTCTTTAAAACTGATAGGAAATTGCGAAACGAATATCTCGTGAAAAGCTACGAATGCCAGAGTTATGACGTTTGTAATCCTTATTAAAGATATTGTTAGCGGTTATGCGAGCCTCAAAACCTTCAAACATTTTAGGTGCCCATTTCACATACAAATTATGAACATTATACGCTGGGTCATTCGTCACCACGCCCGTGCGGCTCGTAGAAGTGCGGCCTTGCAGGAAGGCGGCTTGCCACCCAAGGTCAAGCTCCAATGCTTCAACACGTGTACCAACAGACAGCGAGAATTGATCAGATGGAGTGCTGGTTAAATCGGTTCCGCGCGTTACATTCCGCCCGCGAATTCGAGAGTAACTTGTGCGTGCATAGGTGACGCCATTGTCATAAAAACCCTCGAACTCCCAGCCTTTGAATTTGTCATCACCGTCATTCACGTAACTCACCGGGTTCACTGTTGCTGGCACGCCGCGGACACTTACGATCTTATCAGTGATATCATTCTCGAAATACACAAGTTTGAAGCGCAAGGCGTCTCCTTCTGAAACAACACTTTCAAACGAGCTTTTGAAGCCACCCTGCCACGTTGTTGCCTTCTCTTCTTGAAGCTGCAGGCTGGTTGTTTTGTCCCCCACACCTGGCGGGAATGGTGCCCCAAAGAACAATGAGTGCGCATAAATTTCGTCAATTGCAGGCGCTCGGAAACCCTTATAAAAACCACCGATAATGCTGAATTCGTCAACAACCGTTACTTCAGCCGTCACACTTGGCGTCCAAGCACTATAGCGCTTCGCTTCATTAAACATATCTGCAGTGAGAAAATCATTTGGATCTGCGATACGATCCTCAAAACCAGAGGCATCACCTTTCGTTGTATATGTCGCATATCTCAACGCTGGCGTTATAACAACGCGATCAAAAAGATTAATCTCATCTTGAATGAAGGCACCAAACACCGTTTGTGAACCGCTAGCGTGGTGACTGCTTGGGAGTCCTGCCTGCTCACCAAAACGGTCCTGATTATAGTAATCAAGGCCATAAGTGATGAGCTGTTTTATATTTCCATTCTCAAACTTAGTTGTATTAATCGCCGAAATTTGCCAACTCTCATAATCAGCAATACGCGTTACCCCAACAGGTAGGGACTGCGACACAGGAGCATCAAACTGCGTTTGGTCTAACCCTGTTTCCATATTATGCGTTTTAGAATATCCGAATTTTATTTCCAAATCGATCCATGGATTTTCTTCATCCTCAAACGCATAGGATGCAGAAATGGATGTGTCTTCTAATTCTCGGTCAACAAGACCTTCATTGTCTGTACCACGGTCGTTTTGGCGGTATTCCACTATACCACTGTCGGAACCAAACTGGTATGAAGCGCTTAGCGTATGATAGTCAGCAAGCACGACCGTACCCTTCAAAAGGACATTGCGCGCGTTTACGGCAGACCCCTCAAATGTGCCACCACCAGCAAAACTATAATCATCAGAGTCACGGAACGTGACAGCACCTAACAGGTCGATATTCTCTTGTGGCCTTGCATAGAGGAAGGCGGACCCATTCCATTCATCATTCGCTGTACCAAAGCCACCTTTCACTTTGGCACCAAACGATTGGCCCGGCTTCAAAAAGTCAGCAGCATCTTTTGTTGTCATTGAGACAACGCCCCCAATTGCGCCGCTACCATACAATGTTGAAACCGGGCCGCGGACAACGTCTATTTGTTTCAAAAGTTCAGGGTCACCAAAGAAAGACCCCAAACGATAGCTTTCAAAAAATTTGGTAACGCCGTCCACACGTACAATATTCTGTTCAGGCTTAGAAATACCTCGCACAATAAACTCAGACCCTTGTCGGTTTTGGCCGCCGTTTATGCCAACCCCCGGGATTTCTGCGATAAGCTCCATCACACTATTCGCCTGCTGGCGTTCAATTTGCTCACCACCAACGATCGATACAGATGTTACTGTTTCCAGCTCTTTCTTTTCCGTAAAAGTTGCTGACACAGTTACTTTTTCAAGCCGGCTCTCACTATCCTGTGTAGCCTCTTCTTGCGCATAGCTTGCCGTTGAACACACAAGCGCCATTGCCGACGAAACGAGCAGTTGTTTTCTAATCATTACTAAATCCACCAAATGAGCCTTAAAGTCCTTGTTGGAGATTTTAATAATGATAACGATTCTTAATTGCAACATAATTATGACTAAATTAGCCACCTTTTGATACAACTGCACAAATAGCTAGCCACAAGGTTCAATTAAGAGGTTGAACGCCTCAAGAAACCGACACTCTCTCGCCAAAGCGCAAAGCGCGCTTTCTCTAGGTGCATCAGGTGCGTCGCTTTCGGGATTGTGACTATTTGCTTATTCTCGCTTCCAAGATGGGCGTACAGATTGTTTGCATCAGCCAGCGTAGAGGCGGTGTCCCACTCTCCGCGAATAATAAGTGTTGGCGCTATAATCTCCGCTGGATCATACAACCAATCTCCGGTCCATGTTTGCAGTGCATCTTGTATTGGTCCCGATGGAACCTGAACAGCAGCTGGCTGCCTTAGGTAGCTTTCCGGATCAGTTTTTAGATATGCAGGTCCCCACGTTTGAAGGTCTGGCTCTTCTAGAACCGGTAAATGCCCTTCTGGCACCTCCGCGTTAAACCTAAGACGTTGCTGTTCCTTTGTAACAAAGTGGTGAAACTCAGGACTACTGGCCAAGAACGCCGCTGAATTTTCATGCACAGGGCGCTGGACGATAGGCCCAAATAAAACCAACCGATCAACCTTCCCAGGATAGCGTGCTGCGAAATAGCCTGCCGCTATTGTACCCCAAGAATGTGCAATGATAGAAACTGGGGCACCGTTATGCAGTGCACTAATGTATCTCACCGCACTTAAAATCTGCCCCGCTGCATGACTAGCTCGAGAGAATTCTGTCGTAAGGTTGTCGTAATCCGGCCTGCTTGAATGTCCGTATCCAATAAAATCCAGCCCCCAAACATCAAAACCGTTCGCCGTAAGATCACCAGCCCATGAAGTACCGTCTTTGAACTCCCATTCAGAGGAGAGTTCTATAGGGAAGCTTGAACCGTGAACATACAGAACTGGCGAACCAGTTCCGAGCCTATGATGAAGTGCAATTTGATACTGTCTTCCCGCACTATCGAGATGTTCAATTTTAACAACTTCACTAGCTTGATCAATGTCAGACCAACCCAACAACCCCAAAACACACAACATACGCAGCATAATAAACCTCAATTTGGCACAAAAACATGCAGCTACAATATTGGTTCACAGAAGGCTTTGGTTCGCTATGGGTCGAACTGTGCTTAGATCCTAACAGTCGAATCCTAAGGCAATCATATGCTTCCCGCTTTCAACACACAGTCTCTATTTCAATTCTGGGATTGAGGTGCTAAAGAACGCGTATGCATGGTAGGGTCCCATAGCTCAGCAGGATAGAGCGACAGATTCCTAAAATCGGCAAAAATTGATGAAATCGCAGAAAACTGCGATTTTTTGGGTTTTCATACTTGGGCACGAAGTGGGCACTAGGAAAACCTATGTATATTTCCACAATAGTCATATTGGGAATTACGCACTTTTCTGAGCAGAAACTTTGCAAAACCTTGCTGATCTTTAATCGACTTACAGCTGTTTCAACAGCAAATTGAACAGCACCCGAGCCCCAAATTTACGGGTTCTTCCACAATAGTGATGCGCTCTCTTTTCTGACACCGTTTAGGCAGAAGGGAGCAGCCAATGGTGCAAATGACGATCAAACATGTATTACGTGCAGATGAACTGCTGATCTTCCAGCGTCCTCAGTCTCCCTACTGGCAATGTCGTATGAAAATATCCGGCGAGGACTATGTTCATAAGTCGCTAAAGACCAAGGATAAGCTGGAAGCAATAAGGCGAGC
>JBFOLV010000462.1:0-4809 GCA_040830325.1 Kordiimonas sp.
AAGAAGTACAGGACGAGGGTGTTGTTTCTGAGGTACCTCTCGGCTTCAAGAATGTTTCTTCCTTTTTGACGCTTGGTGTAAAATATCAAAAGACTTTCGAAAATGGCGGCGAGTTCGCGACGACGATATCTCGTTCTTCAAAAGATAGCCTTCACACATACAGCGGTATTCGTTTCGAGGATTTGAAAGAAACCAGTTACTACTTACGTTCGCATTACAGTCAGACATTTGGCGAACACAATGTGAAAGTGGGGTATAATTTTAGAAGCATTAAAGCTGATTTCAAATTTGATACACAGTTCGGGCTTTGTAACAATTTTGATTCATGGTGTGTCTATACACGCTTCTTTGCTGGTGAACGTAAGCGGACGTTTAATCAAAGTGAACTTTATTTGAAAGATGTATTCACTATTGGAAGTAATGTTCAATTAGACCTTGGCCTACAACTGTCAAAAGATCACACGCTCGATCAAACCTTCTTGGAACCGCGTGTAGGTGTGTATTGGAATGTCACTCATAATACCCAGGTTTATGCGCGTGCGGGTAAACATCATCAAGTGCCCCCACGCCGTGAGATGCTCTTGTTTACACCTCCTGTAAACTCTACTTCAAATGTTGATAGAGCGAAGGACCAGCGGAATGAGAAAGCACAGCATGCTTTTGTTGGCTTCAAATACGATATCTCTGAGAAGTGGTATGTCCAAACTGAAGCATATTACAAGGATATATTTACCTCGAGCAATCTGAATACAGGCCTTGCAAGACAGATTGACGGGGAAGCCTATGGCCTTGATTTTCTCCTTGCAAAGAAAGACTTAGGTGAAGGCTTATATGGTTGGCTTGCTGTCAGTTACGGTAAAACAAACCGCACTGACAAAGAAACAGGTGAGAAAGTCAATTATCGCTACGATACTCCTCTTAGTGCTACACTCGCGCTTAATTACAATTTCGGGGGTGGTTGGAATTTTGGCACAAAACTTAGGGTTCAAAGCGGCGATACATACACACCCGTGGACAGTATTGAGCTTCGCCCACGGCTTGACCCTGATGTGCCAAACAGCATAGCAAATCGCTATAATTATACGTTTGGAGAACCAAACAGTTTACGGTCACCAACATATAGTAGGCTTGATGTTCGCCTTGAGAAACAGAGCGAGTATTCATTTGGAAGTGTTACTTATTATGTGGATATCGTGAATGCCCTTGGTCGCGAGAATGAATCAGGTCGGAATTTTCCTGCGCGCCTGATTACGGGTGATGAAGTGAATGGTTTTCAGGTCCATCCTGAGACGGATACAAATATTCCATTCTTTGCTGCATTTGGTGTGAATATCGCATTCTAAAGCTACTTGAAGAGAGCTCTAGCTTTGACTGGAGCTCTTTCCTTCCACAGATATTTGCACAATCTTAACCTGTTAACTCTAGTCTAAAATAGTAGATCGTTGGGGACGGCGCTAGAGTAACCTGTTAGGGAGTGTAATGACTGTTCACAAGCAGTTGTCGGATTACTATCAAAACCTATTCAATGCACAGGGTGGAGTGCCTGCTAGGTCAGATATAAATCCGCTGCATCTAAAGAAAATTCTATCTTGGGTTTTGCTGGCAGAGTGGCATGGCCCGAAGAACCTCGTGCCTACGGTTGTAGGTAGTGATATTGATGACGCGCTTGGTAGCAACTTCACCGGCGTAAACATGTTTGACTATTACCCGGCAGAGGTAGCTGAGGGCATGCAAGAATATTATCAAAATATTCTGATTCAACCTTGTGGTGGATTTTTGGTCAGAGATGTAGCCAAAAAAAACGGCGCTGTTGGAACGTTAGAAGCTCTAATGTTTCCATTGCACGACGAGCGAGGCCTTAGAAACCGTCTTATCGGCAGCATGTTTATCAAAAACAAAGAAACTGCTCAGCCAAACAATCCAGACAAACGAACATTTACATCAATGGCGATAACGAAGGTTGAATATCAAGATATTGGTTTGGTGTGCCCATAGAGAGCTGATGGGATGAACTTAACTAGATTTTTCAAATTGTCTCAGATTTTTAGGTAAGAATTTATTTGCAGCTGTGACATCAGCGGGTTTTCCTGACGTAAGGAGACGTACTTTTCCCGCCCCTTTAGTACAGAAGTTGGGGTGGCGCTCAAGATAATCAGCAAGGGAATTTGCCACTATCTCTGGCTGGGAGAATATTGGTGTCGCAGGCTTGAGTGCTTCTTCAAAATACTCCTTAACTAGTGGGAAGTGAGTGCAGCCAAGTATTACGGCATCAGTTTGAACAGAGTTTGTTTCTTTCACATATCCATCTATCAAGCCACGAATAGGAAGGGGACCTGCCCCACCTTCAATAGCATCTACGAGGCCAGGGCACGCTTTTCCTGTAAGGTTTAAGTGTGGCGCGCGTTTTTCAATTTCGTCTTTAAAAGCGTCGCTTTCTACCGTTTTTTTTGTAGCAAAAAGGGTTATGTTCTCTGTTGGGTGGTCCTCTTCGTTTGGGTGTTGTTGTGACCATGGTATGCCAGTTAAAGCCTCAACCATTGGTACTAGAACACCAAGAATTCGCGCATTGGGATGAGCTTCTGATAACCAGTTTTGTTGAAGTGTACGAAGGGCTATTGCCGCGGCGGTATTGCAGGCGAGCACCACTAAGCTACAACCTGCTTTCATCAAGGTGTCAACGCCTGAGCGAGTCAATTCTACAATTTGTTCATTGCTGCGGTGACCATATGGGGCGTTGGCGTGATCGCCAAGATACAGAAAGTCTTGATCAGGAAGGCGCTTATGCAAAGCGTCAAGAATGGTAACGCCACCTGAACCTGAATCAAAAACACCAATCATGTATTTTTCCCGAAATCTGTGAAGCCAAAGGCTTGGCTGTTGTGTGGAGTGTTAGGCAAGATCTGCATCAGTTATCAAGTTTGTATTCTGTGACTTTTCGATAAAGCGTTGATCTTCCAATGCCAAGCCGGCGAGCAACTTCTGCCATTTTATGATCATAGCGTTTTAAGGCGGCGGCAATAACTGCTTTCTCCATATCAGCAAGTTTAATGATATGACCTTCTGAATCTTGTAGCTCAACTGTGGCACTTGTGAGGCGCTCTTGAAGCCCATTGAAGTGAGTGTTGTTGGTGGTAGGCGGTTGGACAGATGTTGTGGTGCTTTGCGGTATGGAGCCATCAGCCAAGTGAGGGAAATCACTTGGGGTGAGCATGTCTGTTTCAGATAAAATTACAGCTCTAAAAAGCGCGTTCTGCAATTGTCTAATATTCCCCGGCCAGTGATAAGCCTCTAGTCCATGCAAGGCCTCGTTCGAGATTGTCCTTAGTGGCAAATCTTCCATCTCTGAAATCAAGGATAGGAAATGTTCAGTGAGGGCTGGAATGTCTGATTTACGCTCTCTTAGAGGAGGGAGTAATATGGGATAGACATTCAAACGGTAAAGTAGATCTTCTCGGAACGCTCCTTCTCCTACTCTTTCAGCTAAGTTTCGATTCGTAGCCGAAATAACCCTTATATCGACTTGTACACTTTGCTTTCCGCCCACAGGGTCAATTTCTTTTTCTTGCAAAGCACGTAGCAGTTTTACTTGAACATCAAGAGGAAGTTCACCGACTTCATCAAGGAATAATGTACCGCCATGAGCCTCCTGAAACTTACCTGGCCTCTTATCTGTTGCGCCGGTGAAAGCTCCTTTCTCGTGCCCAAACAATATGCTCTCGACCAAATTTTCAGGTATGGCACCACAGTTGACTGCGACAAATGGCTTACTAGAGCGATCGCTTGCCTCATGAATGGCTTGTGCAAACACCTCTTTACCTACGCCTTACTCGCCCTCGATTAATACGGGAATGCTGGCTTTGGCTGCCTTGTGTGCGAGGCTTGTTGCACGTTGCATGCTATCGCTGTTTCCAACAAGGCTTTTGAAACCATGCTGTTGAATACGGTCTGTCATAGGGGCGATTTCGCCCACAAAAGAGCTAGTCTCCATCGCCGCTTCTAGAGCAGTGCGGATGCGTTCAGCACTGGCCGGTTTTACGATGAAATCGTTGGCACCAGCTTGCATGGCTTCAACTACAGTGGCAATTGATGAATGTGCTGTCAGCATAACGACAGGAAGTGCAGGTAACGTTGGACGAATAGTTTCAAGTACTTTGATCCCATTCATGCCGGGCATCACAAGGTCAAGTAAGACAACATCGATCTGAGGTGAATTGCTATCCAGCAGGCGTGACACGGCAGCAGGGCCGTTCATTGCTTTTTCTGCAACATAACCCGCACGCGATACAACGCCTTCTAGTAAAGTCATCTGGGTTATTTCATCTTCTACGATGAGTATACGCTTGCCTGACATTCAGTCCCCCATATGCCGAATCATTTTCCTCTAGAGTGTATCATTTCAGGACATATGTTAACAAAAGGCAAATGATCACATATTATAAAAATTATGTGCATTGTTGGAATTTTCTTGCGCTCTACATCTAATGCACTAACTTTTCGGTCAGGCTCTGGAGGCTCATGGGGGGCATAAACCAGATACATAATTTTTGTGCCGAGTAGCCTGTTAACAATTTGTGCATTAACCGTTTTTGGAGGACACCCATGAAACTAGCGGTTATTCGGGAAAGGCGTGACGCGGAAAAACGCGTGGCGGCATCACCTGAAACTATTAAGAAACTAACGGGTTTGGGCTTCGATGTTATTGTCGAAGCCGAGGCAGGAAAAGGTGCGTCCATTGACGATGGCGCCTTTGAAGCGGCAGGTGCCGCAATAGGTAAAGATTTAGCTTCCACTGTTGCGGATGCGGATGTG
>JBFOLV010000463.1:0-2397 GCA_040830325.1 Kordiimonas sp.
ATTAACCCAATTTTGTTTTATACGGCAGGGCCCTACATTGCGGGTTGGGTGTTGGTGCTGGAGTTTATCTTCACGCTGGCAATGGCATTGAAATGTTATCCTTTGCAGCCTGGAGGCCTGTTGGCTTTAGAGGCTGTGGCACTTGGGATGACTTCACCAAGTACTGTTGTTCATGAAATTGAGGCGAACCTTGAAGTAATCATGTTACTTGTTTTCATGGTTGCCGGGATCTATTTCTTGAAGAACATGCTTTTGTTTGTATTTACCAAGATATTGGTGAATGTGCGGAATAAAGTACTGTTATCTATGCTGTTCTCATTTATGGCAGCGATTTTGTCCGCTTTCCTTGATGCACTGACAGTGACTGCTGTGATCATTTCCATTTCTGTTGGTTTCTACTCCATTTACCACAAAGTGGCGTCTGGTAAGGACTTTGGTCATGATCATGATCATTCAGAAGATCATGAAGTTGATAAACTGAATGAAACAGACCTTGAGCAATTCCGTGCATTCTTGCGTAGTTTGATGATGCACGGTGCTGTTGGTACTGCACTTGGCGGTGTTATGACACTTGTTGGTGAACCTCAGAATATTCTGATAGGTGCACGCGCTGGCTGGGCATTCGACGAATTCTTCTTCCGTATGGTACCTGTAACGCTACCAGTTTTCTTTGCAGGTTTGACAACATGTGCGTTGCTAGAGATCACTGGTAAATTTGGTTACGGCACAAAGATCCCAGAAAAAGTTCTCAACATCATTATTGACTATGACAAATACGAGAGCGAGCGCCGCACGAAGTTGGACAAGGCATCTTTGATTGCACAAGGCCTTGTGGCACTTTGGCTTGTTGTAGGTCTAATCATTCACATCAGCCCTGGTCTTGTTGGTCTTTCAGTTATCGTACTTGCTTCTGCTCTTACAGGTATTACTGAAGAACATCAGATTGGTCATGCGTTTGAAGAGGCATTGCCATTCACCGCACTCCTTGTTGTGTTCTTCTCAGTTGTTGGCGTGATTAGTGACAATCAACTGTTTGCGCCTGTGACACAGTTTGTGCTGTCATTGCCAACTGCGTCAGAACAGATTACAGCGCTTTATATTGCGAATGGTGTCTTGTCGGCAATTTCTGATAATGTGTTTGTTGCTACAGTGTATGTTGCTGAGACTACGAAAGCACTAGCTGACGGAATCATCGACCGTGATACGTACGATCTAATGAATGTAGCTATTAACACAGGTACAAACATTCCGTCTGTTGCCACACCTAATGGTCAGGCAGCGTTCCTATTCCTTCTTACTTCGGCTCTAGCACCACTTATTCGCTTGAGCTACATGAAGATGGTTGTGATGGCGCTTCCTTACACGATTGTAATGTCAATTGTGGGTTATATCGGTGTGTCAGTGTTCCTACAGCCTCTAACACAGGACTTGTATGATGCTCATTTGATTGAGCACCACACTGAAATACCTAGTGTTGAAGGTTCGGGCCACTAAAACTGAGCTGAAACACTGACGTGTTATGCGCCCGCTACAATAGTTGCGGGCGCATTTTTTTTGTATGAAATCAAATAAGATTTTGACGGAATTTGGTATTCTGTTTGTCACTAGGGTTTTTGCTCAGGGCATGCTTTTCGTGCTGCCCTTGTATGACGTGGTGGGCCTAGGCTCACGGGCAGGTTTGAGCGCTACAGTACAAGATTAGCGTAAAGGTTGTATGCTGGGCTGTAATTTCTAGTGCAACTAATTTCGTCTAAAGGTGCTGTAACTACTGCGAATTAATAAAAAATCCCTCGCTTACAATGAGTTGTCAAAATACGCCTCTTACATTTTTTGTTGCGGGTACAGTTTTTTGGGACTAGCATAGCGTGATTAACGGCGTGTTAATGCGATGTTTGCATGAATTTCCTAGAGGGGGGAATGGTATGGACGGCCGTAGCGTAGCTAGTTCTGAAGTACAGCCTGAGGAACTTGGCAGTGAGTTGACCGGTAAAGTAAAGTGGTTCGACGCTGTTAAGGGGTATGGCTTTGTAGTACCCGATGATGATGACGGTGACGTTCTTCTTCATTTTTCTGTTTTGCGTGACGTAGGGCGCCGCTCTGTTCCTGAAGGAACTACTGTGGTGTGTAATGCTGTTGCTCGTGATCGAGGTCGACAAGCAACCAGAGTCCAATCTCTTGATTTATCCACTGCTGTAAAACCTGAAGATATCGGGCGTTCTTCTTTCTCTCATCCAGGTATGGATGTAGAGGTTTCAAGTGATTTTGAAACTGTGGAAGTAAAGTGGTTCAATCGTACAAAAGGCTATGGGTTTGTCTCTAGGGGAGAGGGAACCCAGGATATTTTTGTACACATTGAAACCTTGCGTCGGGCAGGCCTTACGGACCTGGAACCTGCAC
>JBFOLV010000464.1:0-3673 GCA_040830325.1 Kordiimonas sp.
AAATTGACCCATAGGTCCAGCGGTCATCATAAGCGCAAACACGAAGCGCGCCGACGCCAAATAATGATGCCACCCGGCGAATATCTTTGGTAGCTTCTTCCTCGCTTTCAAAATCAAATGGCTCGTGCCAGCCTTCATCATGCGATGTAAAATAGTCCCAAAAGCCCTCTTTACGGATTTCGTCTGGCTTCTCTTTGCGGAATTCACCGGATTTTTCAATATCACGTATAACATTGGTAACATGCCAAGACGCGTTTCGGAGTGCATAGTCCTTCTGGCTGAAACCCTCAGTTTTCCGAGCACGTGCAAAAGGCATATAGTAGCCTTTGAAAAACTCATCAGATTTCTTGTTAATGATTTTATCGTCCCAAAGGGTGCGGCAGTAGACTTCAAACTTCTGATCAAACTGTTCAAAATCATCATCAACCTCAATACCGGTTAATGCATCGATTGGACGGCTGTTGGCACTCTTAGACACTTTGAACCGCCTTCGCCTTCAGCAAGCGAACAAATAGCCCCGCATTAATAAGCATAAAGCAGCCATACATTGTTGGGATAATTGCGAGTTCCCAAGTCCCCAAAACAGCGAGACTTAAGAAGGTGGCCACAGTCGCATTTTGCACCCCGACCTCAATACCAATGGTCATACGTTCTTTGTTCGTAAGATCCAGAATAGAGCCAAGATAATAGCCTGCCCCTAGTGACAATATGTTGAGTAGGAATACAACTGGACCGGCAGTCACTATGTTTTCGAAGATTAGGTCTAAACTCGTGAATAACGAAAAAACGATCACAAGAACCAAAATCACAAATGAAGTGGGCCTTAGATACCTCACGAGTTTAACGGTCACATCTTCTTTCATAGCTCGTGCAACCATTCCAAAAGAGAGCGGCAGAAGCGATAACATGAAGAGTTTTTTCAAAATATCCCATACATTCATCACCGGGGGCATTGCATCTTGATAAAAATATTCAATACCCGCAGCTACTAACAAGGGTGTGGTGAAAATAGTTATTGTGCTGGACAGTGCTGTTAAGGTGACGGAAAGCGCTACATCACCTTTTGCTGTAAATACGACGGCATTTGATGTTACGCCACCGGGGCAAGCCGCAAGTATGATCACACTCAGCGCTAATGCAGGAGGTAAGTCAAAAAGTATCGCCAACACCCAGCCAAGAGCTGGCAACAATAGAAGCTGCCCGCCCAAGCCTGCAAAGGCTGACTTTGGTCGAGCGGCTAATCGTCCAAAATCCGCCGGTGTAAGAGACATGCCAAGACTGAACATAATCAGCATTAAACCAGCCGGTATGAGCTTAGTTGCCACAAAAGCTACTATATCTTCACCCATGAACCCCTCCCAAGGTTAGGTATTAGGTGCCGCCGATACAAAAGCGGCACCTATTTTCTTTATTGCTTCTTACTACTCTGAGGCATCATTGGCCCCATACCGCCAGATGAGCCTAGAACAAAATCCTTACGATAATATTCTGTGCCACGCTTGACAGTAAGAACAACAGATTTAAGGTTATCGGTGCCATTCAGAGGGTTCTTTTTGAGAAATAGCAGATTTGCAAACTTGCCTTCTTCAATAGAACCAATTTCATCCTCTTGGCCGATGGCAATGGCGCCATTGATGGTTGCCGCTTTCAATACATCCATCATCGGCATGCCGACACCTTCGTTCAACATACGAATTTCGTCGTGAAGTTTCGGAAACATGGCTGTATCAGGCGTCCAGGCATCTGTACCAGCTACAATTTTGATGCCAGCGTCGTACGCCATTTTGGTAATCTTATAGGCTTTATCCAAGTCGCATTTTGCTCTTAGGCTGGTTGCTTTGCGGCCACCGCGACGCCTTTTTTGCATTTCTTCATAACTGATACCCTGCTTCTTGGCCATTTCCCGCATTTGCTTCTCGCGTTCCTTGCGATTTGCATAGACAGACAAAGTCGGATCCAAAACAGTGTTGTGTTTCTTCATCTCAGCAAAAACTTCAGCGATCTTTGGATGGTCCAGCGACACGTCTCTCATCGGGTTACCACCACCGTTTTTGAGAAACTCCTTATTCATCTTATCTGTAAACACTGCGGATGGGATATCACACGCATGAGACATGGAATGAACACCAGCTTTAGCAACATCCAGTGAGTGTGCAGGACCAACCTGAACATGTGACCAAACGGGAATACCCTGTTTTCTGGCTTCCTTGCCGATCTTCTTCATGGTTTTACCATCAATGTTCGCATAGGTCTTAATTGCTGTTGCCCATGTACCGCGAGACCGCGCCACTGCCACTTTCATATCAGAATCTTCAGTGACAGCCTGCATCCATGACACTTCACCTGGGGTCACTCCCCGGCCAGAAGATTTAGTACGTGGATCAACAAAGAACTTTGGGCCAGCCATTAGTGCTACATATTTGACATCGGGCGCTGGGATCTCCTTAATCAGGCTTTGACGGCTCAAATTAGCTAGAAAGCGAACATCACCTGCTAGATCACGTGCCGTCGTAATACCAGCATACAGCTGACGATTCAGTAGGAACTCAGCGCGGCTTTGGTTTGGAACTGTACCAACATGCCCGTGAGATTCAATAAGCCCGGGCATGACATACCAGCCTGATCCATCCACAACTTCCGCATCTTTTTGCATCGCACTAGTTAGCTGTGAGGTTGGTACAACAGCTGTAATTTTTTCGCCTTTTACAACGATCGCCATGTTGCTCTTTGGCTGATCAGAGACCGCATCAATGAGTGTCACATTCGTGTAAACGTGCTTCTCTTCTTTTTTTGCTTGCGCTCCGGGAGGCCTTCCCTGCGGCTGCCAACTATGGCCCGTTAATTGCGCCTCATCTTCAGGGTGAGCATGCACTGGCATGGCACTCATCAACGCAATCCCTGAAAGCGCAGCGATTTTTAGAACACTTTTCACTGTCTTAATTCCTTCTTTCATTATTTGCCCCAAACCTGCCTGTAAAAACGCAGAAAATTGAGACCTAGAATCTTTTCAATACGTGCAGATGAATGGCCTCGGCTGTAGAGCATATCCGCCAGTTTCTGGAATTGGCCTGGACCAGACAGATCTGGTACAAATGGCACTACGCCCGGCTTCTCACCTTTCGCAGCAATACCTTGCGCCTGCCGTTGGCGGACACTTCTCGCGATCATTTCTTTGTATTTATCCAGGTCATCAATGGCTGTAGTGCCACCATCTGTACCAATACCTACATGATCTTCACCGCACACCTTGATTGCATGCTCGATGTGGCGCACAACATCCATGGCGTCAGGGAAACTGTCTTCCTTCAGGAAAGGCATGAAATAAATGCCTACAACACCACCCTTGTCTGCTAGAAGCTTAAGCTCTTCGTCGGTCTTATTACGTGGCATATCGGCAAGAGCACGACATCCCGTGTGCGAAATGCATACAGATTCTTTAGAGGCCCTGAGCGCGTCGAGGCATGTATTTTCGCCGCTATGGCTGAGATCGACAGCGACACGGCTGGCGTTCAGTTGTTCCACAACCTCGTGGCCGAACTTGGTCAATCCCTGATTTTCCGGCATCATAGAACCGTCACCCAATTGGTTACGGACATTATATGTTAGCTGGATTACGCGAACACCAAGCCCTTCGAAGATCGCAACACGACTTGCGTCATCCCCCATCATGGCC
>JBFOLV010000465.1:0-2287 GCA_040830325.1 Kordiimonas sp.
ATTTTGGCGGGCTCCGCACTTAAGACGTTGCCAGCGAATAAAAACGAAAAAGTCAGCAATATGTACTTCATACTGCTGACTATAAACATTTGCTCACTATGATTGGAAGCCGTAGTTATCTTTTCTTTCGCCGACGACCTTCATAAGGGTTTTCCCCTTTCTTTAGGAGTATTCGTAAAGGGACACCAGGAAGATCAAAATCTCTTCTCAGTTCATTCTCTAGATATCGTTTGTAACTATCAGGCAAAGCCTCTGGGCGGTTACAAAACAGCGTAAATGTCGGTGGTCGTGTTTTTATCTGCGCGCCATAGCGAATTTTGATACGCCTACCAGAGACTGATGGCGCCGGATGCTTTTCAAGCACATCGGTAAGCCAGCGGTTAAAGGCAGCTGTTGGAATGCGGGCATTCCATATTTCATACGCTTCTTCTACAGCGGGCATCAAATGCTGCGTACCCTTTCCTGTCAGAGCGGAAAAGGTCACAATTTTCACGCCTTTGAGTTGAGGCAAGCTACGGGTTAGTGCATCAGTTAGTTGGCGCTGAGTTTCAAGGCGGATATCAACGGCATCCCACTTATTGAGTGCGATAACAAGAGCTCGACCTTCGTTTACAACATGCTCAGCAATCTTAAGGTCTTGCTTTTCTATACCAAGCTCAGCATCAAGTAGTAAAACTACTACTTCAGCATACTGTACCGCTCTAAGACCATCTGATACTGATAATTTTTCAAGCTTTTCAGTTACTCGCGCCCTCTTCCTCATGCCTGCTGTATCAAACAGCTTCACAGGCATGTCGTTCCACTCCCAATCTACGGCAATAGAATCGCGCGTTAGCCCGGCCTCTGGTCCAGTGATCAAACGGTCTTCACCGAGAAGATGGTTTATGAGCGTTGACTTACCAGCATTTGGACGACCAACAATGGCAAGTTTAAGCGCTCGCGCTTCTTCTTCATCGTCTTCAGGGTCAGAGAATTCATATTCCATATCCCCCTCAACAGGCCCCGTGTCAACTTCACGGCGTGAGGCTTTCTCCGCAGCTTCTTTCTCAGCGGCATATGGGTCTATACCCTGTTTTTCAAGATTATCTACAATCGCTTGGTAAAGTTCTGCAAGGCCATCCCCGTGCTCTGCTGACAAAGGAATAGGTTCACCAAGGCCAAGACTATAAGCTTCATAAACACCTGCACCAGCTACTTTGCTCTCGCATTTGTTCGCACACAAAATAACTGATTTACTTGCCCTACGAAGCCAAGAAGCGAAATGCTCGTCTAGAGGCGTTACGCCTGCTCTGGCATCATAGAGCATGACAGCGACATCGGCTTCTTGTAGCGCCTGTGCTGTTTGTTGTTTCATTCTTTCCGAAAGCGAGCCTTCTTCACCTTCTTCCAGTCCTGCTGTATCAATGAGCTTAAACTCAAGGTCGGCAATGCGACCTTCCCCTGCGCGACGATCTCTCGTAACGCCTGGTGTGTCGTCTACCAAAGCAATTTTCTTACCTACTAAGCGATTAAACAAAGTAGATTTGCCCACGTTGGGACGCCCAACAATGGCGAGAGTAAAACTCATTTCAATTCACCTAACTCTATCGGTTATTACCGGTATGCTACCAGTTCACCGGCGTCAGTAAGAACAATGAAGGTATTGTCTACAACGATTGGCGAGGTACTACTACCTGCTGGCAATTCTGTACCACTAATCACATCGCCAGTATACGGCGAAAGAGAAACCGCATATCCGTGGCTACTTGTAACTAACAGTCGGTCTCCGGCTAAAACAGGGCCATTCCAACCGATAAGTCCACGACGTTTTTCTTGATCCTGGAACCGTTGAAGCTGTGCTACCCAGCGTACACGTCCATCGCCAAGCGCTATGCAGGCTACTTGCCCGTCTACCGTCGTTACAAATGCGAAGTCGCCAGCAACCCACGGAGTAGAAACACCTGCCACATCGGCTTCCCATGAGCGCTCGCCGCTTCTCATATCCACGGCTACCATGCGACCTGCATGGCTAACAGCGTACACCTTGCCACTATCAATTACCGGGTTACCATCAATGTCTGTAAGTGTAGCAAGAGGCGTCAAACGACGAGAGCTTGTAAGAGCATCTTGCCATAAGATACGACCATTGATGCCGCGCATCGCGATTAATTCACCAGAAGACAACGCTGTAACGAGAGTTCCGTTCGCATAGGCCGGACTGGCAGCGCCAAGCATTCCAGCATTCTCAGCGATACCCACTTGATCCCAAGTTAAGCTACCATCCGCAGGATTAAGCGCAAGCATCTGG
>JBFOLV010000466.1:0-2125 GCA_040830325.1 Kordiimonas sp.
AGTGACTGTTTCACGTTGTTTTGGTGTCGCCATTGTTGGCGATTTGGGTACTTTGGTTAAATTCCAAGGTGAGGGCCGCTCAACTGATGATGTTGCCTATACAGCCTCTATCATGGATATCAACGGTAGTTGCAATGAGGCGGAAGATGTCCGTGCTCAAACAAGTTTTACGATCGGTGCCCAAGCTGGACCAGCCCTGCGGGGTCAAGAAGCAAATATTGAGTATTTCGTTGCGGTAGTTAAAGATAATAGTCAGATCGTTTCAAAGAAAGTATACGACGTTACTCTAAGATTTGACCAATTTGGTAATGCACAATCCCAAGAAGTAATTAGCCAATACATCCCGACTATTGAACAAGCTCGCCGTTACAATTATGAGCTTTTGGTTGGCTTCCAGATGGAAGCTGAGGATGCTGTATTTAATATGGTCCGTTAAGCCACACATTTGGCTTTAGTCATTTAATAGATAAGCATCAAATACAACCTGTCGTTAACTTTCTAATTCTATAGTGACCTCACGGAATCATATTCCGTGGTTGTCGCAAATAGATGTGAGAGTGCGAGCACGTGTTAAGGTATTGTTTTTCATTGTTTTTATTTGGATGCTCGGCTGCTTTAAACGCAGCTTCTGAAGCGCCAACCTTAGTCGCGCTCGAGTTGCCGGGGTTAACTGACGCCGAAAGAAAGGGCGCTTTCAGTGGTTTGTATAACATTCTGCAAGACAAAAAACTGATTGCTGGCTGGGAGCCTGCTCCCATTTTTCGTGCTCATCAGAAATTTTTGAATAGAGAAGCTTCTTGCATAGCCCCATCATCAAAACTCTTACTGGATGAATATGAAATCGATCGCTCTGAGGTGGCTCCGCTAGTACCATTTAATCGGGTGAAGGGGTATCTGATGACAGCCCCTAATTATATTCTAGAACCAAACGAGAGACCGTCATTAGGGGTAGTTGGTATTGGCCATCTTTTCGGGGTTGAGCAAGACGCCTACAAAATAGTGAACGTGACTACATATGACCAATTACTGAATCTCATTGGTGCCAACAGAGTTTCAGCAGCCTATGTAAATTATCCAGATGTGATTCATCATTCTACCGCGATGGAAATTATCAATTCTTTTGAAGGGCAAGTTGAACTTCGTTGGGATGGTGTTGATAATATTATGTGCTGGAAAGAATTTAGGTCTGCCCAAGCTGACATCAACTCTACTGTTGATGAATTGCAAAGGTCTGGTGCGCTAAAAGAACTGTTTGGAAAATATTATATTGGTCTAGATACTGTAGACTAAGAATAAATCCTGATTTTGAGGTAGTTGTGCAGAGCCATCTAACAAGAATTCTACGGGTAACATGTGTCTTAGTAACAGCCGTTTTCAGTGGTAGCGTTTCCTCCCAATCTGCCAATGAAGTTACGAAGATGGTAGTGCTGGAATTGCCAGGTTTAACAAGCCCGGGAAAAGAAGGTGCCTATGCAAATGTTTATAATGCCCTGCAAAGCAAGAGGTTAGTAAAACACTGGTTTGCTGCACCATCACGGCGAGCCCATAGTATTTTTCTAAATAAGGAAGCTGATTGTATTGCACCTGCCTCGTTAGATTTAGTCGATCGCTACAATTATAATCGCGATGATTTTTCTGTTACCGCCCCTTTTAACAAGGCGGTGGGTAAAGTTATGTTTGCTGTTTCTCCTCCCGCAAAAACGGGTGATAGACCCATAATGGGTGTTGTCGGTTTTGGCGTACAGCACGGTGTTGAACCAGGTTTATACAAAATCGAAGATTTGCCTGACTATGATAAACTGCTTCAGCTGATAGAAGAAAATAGGATTGATGCAGCCTATATCATGTTTCCCGACGTCGAGCAGATATCAGGCTCCACTGAGCGAATTGAAAGGTTCAAAGGAAAGGTGGAAGTACGCTGGGAAGGCACCGATAGCATACTATGTTGGAAGGAGCTTGGCCCAGCGGTGGAAGTTATGTCTGATCAGTTACACGACTGGCGACAAAGCAAATACTTACATACCCTTCTTGGGGCTTATTTTGTTGAGTGATGTTGCTACTGGTTAACTTTAAACCTTTCGCATTGATTCCTTAATTGACTCTCAATCTTTTACCCCTATGATCC
>JBFOLV010000467.1:0-2472 GCA_040830325.1 Kordiimonas sp.
AGAACATCCTGTGTCCAACCAGGACGTTTTGCACACGGACCAGAGCTAAACTCTGGGCGCACGGGTGCCGTATTCGGCTTAGTCATATAGCTATCCTTCCAGATAGTTGCACCTCGTTGGGGAGGCGTGTCCCAAAAATGTGTACTGACCTCTCAGACAGTTGCTTCCCAGTTGGGGGAAGTACCGGGGACGGAAAATAGAGAAAGAAAAGCCGAAGTCAATGAAGATTATTTGAAACTACCGCGAAGTTTTTCTGAGTTCTAAGCGTACCACCTATTGAACATCAATGAGGCCGATATCCAAACTTAGTATATACGGAGTACCTAACATGAACTCTAAAGCACTGATTTTACTATGCACAATGGCCGTCGCCCTTAGTGCCTGCGCTTCAAAAAAACCCTCTCGCCAGGATCGTCATTTTAATCCTGAGCGCATTGAACGCCTCTATACAGATTTCATCAGCCGGTGGGACTATAATCAGGATGGCCTAGCGACTTGCGATGACATTCTAGTGAAACGGAGTCGCCTTTTTAAACGATTAGATGAAGACCAAGATGGTGTTCTAACGAGCAGAGAATATCGTCACGCTCGTTTTGAGGATAAGAGCTTTATGTTCTTCGAAATGGACAGAATAGACTCAAATGGATCAACTACCGTTGAGATCAAAGAATTTATCGACGTCCCTCACAGTCAATTTATCAATATGGATAAAGACGGAAACTGTACATTAAACAAACGTGAGGCCTTAATCGCCATGCGCGATCGTAACCCAGATATAGCCCAAGAAAAGCGCGGAAAGGGCAAACGAGGCATAAATAGAAAACTTCACATGGCTTCGCACTAAACCATAATTGATACAAAACAGCATTTCTTTGGCCACAATCCTGTATATAGTGTGGCCTACTGAAATATCGCCTAACCTTCATTATGAGGCCTCCACTGTGTCGAAATTGCGTTCCGCCATTGTTTTTACCGCCTGCAGCTTTGCGCTTTTTGCTTGTACAAAAAAGCAACCAGATCCTGTGGAAACAATTCCAGCTGAACGCATTAACCAGGCTCTTAAGCGACTTGTGACCAAATGGGATTACAATAATGACGGTCAGGCAACCTGTGCCGACATCACTGTATTAAGGCGGCAACAATTCTCTAAGTTAGACGCTGATGTTAATCATCGCCTTAGTCAAAAAGAGTATCGTACCGCCAACTTTGAAGACAAAAGCTTTGTCTTTCATGATTTTGTAAAGTTGGACGAAGATGTATCTGGTATGATTGAGCTTGAGGAATTTATCGCAGTCTCCCACAGTGAATTCAGAGGCTTGGATAAAGACAATGATTGCACTCTTGGTCAACGAGATGCTGCCTATAGCATTTTGGCAGATAGAGCCCAAGGATTAAGCGGTAAACGGCGAGGTCAAGCAGACGGCCGAAAAAGGAAACGGGAAACTGAAGAACTTGACCCTTTTGATGGGTAATAAGATTAGTTCAATAGTTTTTTTATACGCGTCACAAAGCCCTCATACCTTGAAGCAGATACTTTTTCGCATTTATAGAATGAAATCATTTTAAAGCGACATTTGGGTGCACATGCCCCCAGCAGGGCAAACCGCAAAGTACGGTAAACCGGCTTCAACATAACAAAATAATCTACCCACCACGGTGACCCCATGGTGGTTATTGCATAAGCTTGTTTCAAGTTCTGAAGCTTTGGCTTCAATGCACTTAAATCAGCTGCATGGTTATAAGCGTGCCCCGGTGCCCATACACGGCCAAACCAACCCTTCAATACTGCAGGAAAACCAAACCACCATGCAGGAAACACCAATACAAGCATTTCAGTTTCGGTTAATGACTTTATTTCTTCAGAAAGCGCATTCCCAGCAAACCTTTCTGCATAGTAACTTTGGCGTTCTTCAGCAGAAAGACGGGGATCAAACCGTTCTTCATGTAAGTCTCGGACCTCAACTGAATGCCCTGCCGTTTTAAGGTAAGAAACAGCTTCTGCAGCAAGAGATCCGCACAAACTCTCTCGAAGTGGATGACATACAATGACTAAGCACTTCATAATATCATCTTCCAAAAGATCGCGGAGGGGATACCCTAACTAAGGATATTGTTAACTTCCGCAACAAGTTCTGCAGGGGAAAAGCCTTTCTCTAGCCAGTATAAAGGTTTAACAGACACCAATTCAGCATGCTCCTCAGCTTCATCTTGTGCCGCGAGTATGATAACTGGCACGTCAGAAAAATGAGCTTGCTCACGCATTTTGCAAACGAACTCCACACCGCCCATCCGCGGCATATTAATATCCACTATGAAAAGATCGAATGAAGCTCCCTGCAAAACTTCAAGTCCTTCAAGACCATCACAAGCAACTGCAACATCGTTACCGGCCTGCTGCAACGTAACGGCAATAATTGAGCGATAAGTTGCAGAATCGTCTACCACTAGGATTCTATTAGCCATTACAGAGCC
>JBFOLV010000468.1:0-2599 GCA_040830325.1 Kordiimonas sp.
AGCATAATACATCTGCACCGTACCATTCGCCAAAATAACAATTTCAGTATTTGAACTAGTTGCAGGTGTGATGTACCCTGCTTTGCAAGATAAAGAAGTACCATCACGAACACCTTCAAACCTGATGACCCCTTCCCCAGGGCTAGTAAACGCATATTCAAAGTCGTAACCTTGCCATAAAGTTCCCACATGCAGACTGTTAATTCCCACGGTTAAAACCACGTTTTCCACATTTGCATCACTTAGATTTCTAAGTTGCACCCGATTTACACTAGGCTGCAGCAATAAGTAGACGACAAAACTCAACCCTATTGAGAGCAGTATCGCAATAGATAGGATAATGATCTTCCTCATTACTACGGGTTGACTGTGCATACCAAGTTTCCTGTTGCATTGCCCATTTCAATAGGCGGAGTGGTTATTAGTAGCCCGTTGCTTAGCGCGCTATGAATTGCCGCCGCCACATCTTGACCATTAAGATTGTTGGCAAGATACCTGCCATTATGATTGTTAATCAAGTCCATCAGGCGCCCCTCTCTTTGACCAGATTCGCGTTCATGAGCATCAAAGACTTCTTGAGCAAATTCAGCCCCTGCAGTCCTGGTCAAAAGAGCACTGGAGTATGCGTGTCTCCAAGCATCAGCAGGGCTATCACCCAGCGGTTGATTGGGAAAGCGTAGCTCTGTTTGATTTATACCATTATAATAAACTGATCCGGCCCTAATATATTCTACCCAACTTGCATCGCTCAGCACCTGATCTTGACTTGGTCCATTAGGATCATAACCCGTCGCATCGAAAACTTCTTGAGCGGATATAGTTTGATTCCCTATCAATGATATCAACCCAGCACAAATCTCCATGTTTTGCTCAGTGACAAGCCTAAACGCTTCATGTGTTCTACCAAGTCCTGCAGAAAAGTCCGTCACAACGTCAGCCTTAAGCTGGTCCAACAATCTTTGTATCCATATCCCGGTAACCCAATTGGTGCGATCCTCCCCAGCTTTTCCTGTTCCGGGTTCTGACGGCACCACGGTTGGCTCGTCATCCAGCCCCATCGGATCGACATTATTCACCGGATCGTTTTGTACATAGGCATACATATTCAGGCCGTCGGCATAGCCGATCGGGTCCTGGCTCATAAAGCGGCCTTGGCGTGGGTTATAGTAGCGGTTGCGGTAATAATAATTACCGGTTTCCTCATCCACACGGCGGGCGGTGAAGCGGTAGGGACTGGTGGCCTCGTCCGCACCCTGACCGTATACATCCGCGGTGAACTTGTTTGTTACCGCACCCGCTGCACTGGTGGCCGCAATCATGCTGCCCTTGCCGTCTTTGTGCAGATACTTCTTCGTGCTGCCTTCCAGTACCATCAAGGGCGTGTCTATGCCCGGGCCATACACATACCGCCGCAGCACAACATTGTTGCCATTCATCTCTGAGAGAACCTGCGCCCCGTCATAGGAGTACCGCGTGGTCGCACCACCAGTGGTGTGCGCTGTTTTCTGTGTCCGGCGACCAAGCGCATAATAGCTATAGTCACCCGCCAGCGTCCGTGTGGTGCCAACCTTCTTGAAGGCTTTCAGCAGCCGGTTTTGACGGTGCGCTCCAGTAGGTGCTCCCGTCCGCTACGCGAACCGCATCAAACTCATACTCAAACCGGCCATCATCCGTGATGTTGCCTGCTGCATCATATACATTCACCAGCCCATCAAACATGCTGTACTGGTTATTGTCATTGGCTGCTGGGATGGTCACCGGGCCTGATGTGAAGGCATGCGCATCAAATCCGACTATGAGGATTCTACCCTCCCTTTAAACCGAACTTCAACTTCTTCTAAATCAGCCATACCCCAATCGTCTCTTACGACAAGCTCCGCTAGAGCCAGCATAAATCTTAGTCCACATGCCGACGTATAGTGCCCTTTTTTGTCTGCTGGAAAGTCTATCCAAACGTCCGCCAAAACTCGCTGCAGTTGATTAAGCTGTTCATTGCCTAGATCATTCGCAATAAGAAAATCGTTCCATTCCTCACCATCTGCCTCGCCATGAACAAACCTACAAATTAGATCTGCAATCTCAATGTTATTCATATCAGAACCTATCATCAAAACCATGGCCACAAATTGATATGGCCTCGAGGCAACCAGTTTACACGTTTAGAACCGATAGCAATTCGCAATGCTTCACGGCCACCCACGGCTGGCCCGGACCAGTTCCACCCAAACCTCAAATAATCGTTCCTATTAAGTAGTCCATATTTATGTCTTCCAAGTAAAGCACCTCTAGATCCTAACGCCTCAAGCAGTCCATGACTATGAGATATCGCGCCTTTACTACGAAGTGCGAAAGGCGCGAATCTTACAGATTGAGCTAACCCAATTGATCCAAAAACACTAACGCTGACACCAGCTACATAGTTCACAGCGGTTCTCACATCCGCTCCTGCAATCTTACCAGCGCTATAGGATACGCTGAAGGCAGCAGCTCTTGCACGGGCAGCACCATAATATGCGTTGATCTCTTGTTCGGTCCAGCCACTGCCGCCAGCACGACTGCCTGGCAATCTTTGCGAACCAAGCGAACTGCTAAGTCGTGA
>JBFOLV010000469.1:0-4668 GCA_040830325.1 Kordiimonas sp.
TACTAACTTGTTTTTTTTCCGAAAGAATTTCGAGGTCATTATCGACGTTTTTTGTAATTAGCTTAATTATGCCATCCACAAGAGTAGCCATCGATATCATCCACAACCCTTGTTTTTTTGCACTGGCCCTAGAGAGTACGAAATCGTTCCTTGCAGCCACGAGAACATGGTTTTGCAATGGTGATTCAGATTTAGCGTTTAACTTTCTCGCAAGTAAAACTGCAAGTTTATCTGGCCCCCAATATTCAGGGCTTTCCTCTTCAATATTGTACCCAAAAAGTTCATAAGTAAGGCTCTTATCAACTTGCTTTTGTTTGGAGTTAATAGTCGCAAATAGTTGAGCCTGCATTGGTTCAGGGAGATCGATATAAATTGAACAGTTCAACATACAATCCAAGCGATCCGGATCTGCAAAACTGAAACCAAAAAGTCGATGTTGTCCGTCAATTATTTGGGCTAACATTACATTTTTTGGAATGACTAGCTGTAGCCCATCTCCGTTCAGCGCCTCAATTCTCCAGCGAATATCTTCATTATCTTCAATCCCTCGTACATCCTGCTTTGAGTTTGCGGCGAGAATTATTGAGTTGGGGAAGGCAGCTTCATCTCTATTAATATATTTGCCGATTGTTCTCAATCGCGGCTCGTGCACGCTTCTTTGGGCCCCGGCCAACTCATATTTTCCATCATCTGAAACACTAACACTAAGTTCTTTACTGAAACAGAGGTCGAGCAAAATTCTCGCGGGTATCGCTGCTATATAAAACTCCCCCAAAGGCTGCTCTACTCTCACTACTGGCGTTTTAAAAAAAGTTTCCATGTTTAACACCTATACTTTGATATCTGTTGAGCGACTTGATAGCGGAGCATCGACGTCTCCCCCAACAGAGGCGTCAGCGTTATTGGTTTTGTCCGACAATTGATCGGAATCCGCGTTGGCGATCCATACAATTATGACGGCGCAAAGACACCCGATAGCATTTAATACTAGGGCACTAGAAAAATGGTTTGTCTTTACCAATGTGAAGGCAACTAAGCAGAGAATAAAAATTATAAACAACATGAAAAACGATGCAGACCGTAGGTATTTTTTATCATCTTTTATGCCAATGATAAGTTGGCTCAATGAAGCTCCGGATACCGCAGGAAAGAATGTTGTAAATGCGATCAAAAGGTTGATTGGGTCTGCAAAAATCATATCATTAAATGAGTTGTTTTCGGAATTGAGAGACAAAATCCAAATAGAAAATAGCTCGAACCAAATCCCCATTCCGCTAAAAATTAAGACGGTTAGTAAGATATAGACCCAATAACTGACATCTCGCGCATTACCAGTAAGTCGTGCAGCTAACTCCTTACCTAATAGCAGAAATGAGTTGTTTTCCTTACTTTCTTTGGAGGCCATGACACAGTCCAAATAGATTAAATTGCCAAAGATAGTTTCTTAACGGCTATTCAATTTTAATGATACATTTTTCTATCAGTGATAGGTGCTGGTTGACTCGACATTATCAGTTGAGATAAGGTCTCATTGCTTCTGGATGGAAGCATGAACGCTCTGGATAGAGCACTGTATAAACCAAGCTGGATGGCTGGTTGGAAAAATTGAACAAAAAGACACCATAACTGTGTCTTCATTTTCCAACCCTATTCTTGCCAAGAATGAGGGTTTTTCTTTATGAAAAACGACGTAATCGTCAAGCTGAACGACATCAGCAAACAAACCAATGGCATTAACAAGGTTGTTGGGACTATTGGACTAAAGAGTTTCTGTGACTTAATCTCCGCCGCCGACCTTGACGCAAATCCTCGCGAGGCAAAAGTAAATGATGTTGTGCGTGACATCGAAGATAGCCTCGACCAAAATGCCGATATTTTTCATTATATGTCTAAAGGCGTACTAGTTGCCGCCCGTAACGTGGACGAGCTTGAACGAGGCCGACTACGCTTAACCTTTGAAGAGCCAAGACTAGAAGGAATTCTCGATGGAGGCCACAACACACTGGCAATAGGCCGTTATATCGTTCGCACTACTCTATCTGTGAACCGCGGTGAAGTTGAAGTTGAAGAAATCTTGAAGGGAACCAGCTCTTGGAAAGGGTTTTCAGATACTTGGTTAGCACATGCAGAGGAAATTCTAGCGCATAAAGCAGCATTAAATGGAGCTCGTGTTCCAATCGAAGTCCTTTACCCGACCAGCGACCCTGAAGGAGAAGAGCGATTTCTCGATAAAATCATTATTATTAGTGCCGCGAGAAACAATAATGCTGAATTGAAGCTAGAAGCAAAAGCCAACAAAAAAGGTTATTATGATGCTCTTCGCGAGGCGATGGACCCTGAAATCAAAGATGAAGTTGAATGGAAGACTAACGACGGTGGCCGCATTAAAGTTCGTGACTTGGTTTCGCTGGCGCTAATACCAATTTCCAAGTTTGACTTTGAAGCTGTAAAAACACTCCAAACATCGCCGTCCATACTATTCTCTTCAAAAACCAAATGCGTGAAGATATTTGACGATCTAATGGATTCCAATGGTGTTACTAGAGCGATTGAGGGCAAAGGCGAAGTCGTCGAGTTGGTGAACAGTGAAGTGACTAGCGCTCTGGCACTTATGAAGGATCTTCCCAGGCTATTTGACCAAATTTATGAACAAATGCCGAAGAGTTATAATAAAGGTGCTCGTGGGCGGTTCGCACGGCTTGATCAGCGCGGTGTTAAAGGGTCGAGTGATGGTGAGAAAAAATACTCTACCCGTTTCTATAAGAACAAAGTTTCGTATAGTTACGGTGAAGGGTTTATGTTTCCATTAGTTTACGGCCTTTCTGCACTTATGAAAGTCAAAGACGGCGAGATTGTATGGGTTACCGATCCATTCCAATTTGTCACTGACCATCTCGATAATATTATGAAGTCCTACTATTCCATGATGGATGGATTAGGTTTTGACCCGGCCAAGGTAGGCAAGTCAGGTGGCACTTACAATTTAGCTTATGATCTGTTTCAGGCAGGCTATCGGAACGATATTCTGAAGGAACATGGTCTCGACTAACTGACTGAGCACCAAAATACGAAAAAGGTTATGGACTATTCCTAGCCTTTTTCCTCCCCGGGCATTCCCTTAATACTCTGTTCCAGATAATCTAAGAAATCATATATTTTGTTATCTTACTTTGCAGGCCTTTGAGTTTATTGATGTTCTGTTTCTGGCCGACTTTCGGTATTTCAGAAAATATAATGTTTTCATGTATTTGGCATGAAAACATGAGGTTTTTTGATGAAACAGGCAAAGGTGTTAACGGACAAAGAGTTCAAGAGGGTGCTGAAAGTTGTCGCCACGATGCGGCATGCACATCGAAACAAATTAGCCCTCATGCTATCCCATTATGCAGGTTTCCGCGTTGGGGAGATCGCTCACTTGAAGATACGCGATGTGAGGGGGCCATCAGGTAAAGTACTCGACAGGGTGCACTTAAACCCTGCGTATACAAAGGGTGGTTACAGTCGTACGGTCTTGCTGAACAGTACCTTGATTAAAGAAATCGAGCGGTACTTTAGGTCTTTATCTGATTTATCTGGCTCTTTATCTGCTGTGAGATTAGCAAGGCTTTTAAATCCAGATGCGCCTCTGATATCTTCTCAAAAACGTCGACATTTCTCTGCTAACTCGCTTTGCCAGCTCTTTAGTGAAATATACACCTCAGCCGGAATAGTGGGGGCTAGTAGTCATAGTGGTCGCAGGGGGATGATTTCTAAACTAGCTCATGCAGGAATATCTCCCAAAGTGATCATGGAGCTGGCGGGGCATCGTCAGCTAACCACCACCCAGCGATATATTGAGGTTACGGACGAACTTAAACGAGAGGCCGTGGAGTTGCTCTAATGATCCGCACCGATAGGATTTAAACCCGGTCTAATATCTTTTTGAATTTCTTGAGAGTACTGAACGGGTCAGATGAGTTGAATATGTCCTCAATCGCTCGCTTTGCGTCTTGTATAAACACGGGCACTTTGTCGACAATCAACGCAGGGTGCTTTTCCAGCAATTGGTTAGCCTCTAACATAGCCTTGCTGTACACATAGTAGTTGTGGTTGGCCAACATACAGGCTGACAACATATCCATCCGACTGTTCTTGTGTGCACCCTTCTTAACAATTAAATCGCCCATTTTCAGCACCCTACCAATTGGGCTACTGGGATAGGGAAACGGTTGAGAACTTCCCAAATGCTTTGGGTCGTTGAAGGGAAAGTCCGTCGCTTTCAGAACGAAACTCTTCGCTGTGAAATTTGTTTCTGTGTAGACCCGTCGGTATTGCATTGCTGATCGCCCTGGAGAGCTCGTATCCATCGAAATATGAAAGTCCTGGTCTCCTGTTTTACTGCGAATGCAGTCCCGTAATACTGTAAGCAGGACGGCGAGCTTAAATTTGCCAAGCCCGAGAAAATGGATCCAATTTTCGTCCTTATTGAGCCTCCCCTCGTGCAATAGAATGAGAACACGGCGTATGACCTCATATAGGTCTTCTTTCAGATCTCCTGCAAAAGCCCATCCGTCAAAACTAAATTGTTTAGCCATCGTATACCAAGCATCTGCTTCTTTCGCTGTTCTGCCTTGAATGACGTTTAGTAAAGGGAACTTTGACGCCTTATTGAAGTGTTCATAGTCCTGA
>JBFOLV010000470.1:0-5122 GCA_040830325.1 Kordiimonas sp.
AACCAACACACTGGACCTTCTCGACAATATTTTACCTGCTTATATTGAGTTACTCACACGTCTTGGCAATGCTGGCGCCGACTGGGTGCAGGTTGATGAACCAATGCTTGCGCTTATAGAAACAGAAGACCAAGCAAAGGCTTACAAAGCTGCATACGACACGTTGGCTGGCGTAGGCTTAAAGTTGCTTCTCACCACATATTTTGAAGGCATAGAGAACAACATTGATCTTGCAACCAGCTTACCTGTCCAAGGACTTCATGTTGATCTTGTACGTGCCTCAGGCCAACTCGATATCGTTCTCGACAAAGTGCCTGAATCGACTTTGCTCTCGCTTGGGGTTCTTGATGGACGCAACATTTGGCGAACTGACCTTACTCAAGCTTACATAGCTATATCCAAGGCTAAAACACTTCATAAGGGCGACATTCAAATTGCGCCATCATGCTCGCTTCTTCATGTACCCGTAGACCTAAACAATGAAACAAAACTGGATGGTGAACTTCTTACTTGGCTTGCATTTGCAACGCAAAAACTAGGTGAAGTTTCCACACTTACGCATGCAGCCCAAAATGGACGGCAATCCGTGACAGAAGCGTTTGAAGCAAGTGATATCGCGGCACATTCGAGAAACATTTCCAAACGTATTCATAACCCACTTGTTGAAGATAGGCTGCAAAACACCCTTCCCTCAGATTTTGAGAGATTGAGCAAATTTGACACCCGGCAAGGCAAACAACGCACTGCTCTAAACCTGCCAAAATTCCCAACAACAACTATCGGTTCTTTCCCGCAAACAACTGATGTACGTAAAGCACGCGCAGCCAATAAACGTGGCGACTTGCCCGCAGCCGATTATGAAACTTACCTAAAAACAGAAACCGAGAAAGCTGTCCGCATCCAAGAAAAACTCGACATTGATGTTCTAGTGCACGGCGAATTTGAACGTAACGATATGGTAGAATATTTTGGTGAACAACTTGAAGGGTTCGCATTCACTAAATTTGGTTGGGTACAATCCTATGGATCACGTTATGTAAAGCCTCCGGTGATATTCGGTGACGTATCACGCCCTGAGCCAATGACTGTGAAATGGTCAGCTTACGCTCAGTCACTCACGGACCGCCCGATGAAGGGTATGCTGACTGGTCCAGTCACTATTTTACAATGGTCTTTTGTACGCGATGATCAGCCACGTTCTGAAACTTGTGAGCAAATCGCGCTGGCCATTCGAGATGAAGTACAGGACCTTGAAGCAAACGGCATCAAACTCATCCAGATTGATGAACCTGCACTTAGGGAGGGGTTGCCGCTTAGGAAAGATCAGCATGAGGAGTATCTGAATTGGGCGGTTAACTGCTTCAGGCTATCGTCAGCGGGGGTCGCTGACACCACGCAGATCCACACACACATGTGCTACTCAGAGTTCAATGACATCATGCCATCAATTGCAGCACTAGACGCTGATGTCATTTCAATTGAAACATCTCGGTCAGATATGGAATTACTGGATGTATTTAGTGACTTCGAATATCCGAATGAAATCGGCCCTGGTGTATATGACATTCATTCTCCGCGGAATCCTTCCACAGACGAAATGGACACTCTCCTCAAGAAGGCTAAGGAAAGACTAGCCCCTGAGCAAATATGGGTGAACCCGGATTGCGGCCTTAAAACACGTGCATGGGACGAAGTAATACCAGCGTTGGAGAATATGGTCGCAGCAGCAAAGAACGCTCGCGCTGAATAAATAAATATGGTGGGCTGCTTCTTCTAGCGGCCCACCTACCAAAGAAAGATCTATCATGGTAGCAAACACTCATCTCATTGATATTGTGTTCCCAGGGGACACAAATCATCACGGTACCCTATTCGGCGGAACGGCACTTTCTCATATGGATAAGGTCGCCTTTGTTGCCGCCTCGCGTTTTGGCAGACGTAGCTTTGTGACTGCATCCTGCGAACGCATTGATTTTGCTGCGCCCGCTGCCAGAGGACATATTGTCGACTTTGAAGCAAAAGTTGTTAAAGCAGGAAAAACATCTCTTGCTGTGCAAGTAGACATGCATGCTGAAGATCTACTCACCGGCGACAAAGCCCTTTGTACACGGGGTAATTTCAATATGGTATCCCCTGACAAAAGCGCACCATCCCTCCCTGCTTTAGAAGAAACAGCTGAAAACACAGACAAGACATTATGCTCTCGTGTCGAAATGGTTTTTGCTGATCAAACCAACCACTACGGCACGCTATTCGGTGGCAATGCTCTTGCCATGATGGGGAAATCTGCATTCATAACTGCCACACGCCATTCGCGCTCGGTATTTGTTATGGCTTCCTGCGAGCGCACAGACTTTCATGCACCTGCGAATGAAGGAGAAATCATCGACCTTCAAGGCCGCATTAAATACACCGGTCGCACTTCCTTAGTGGTAGAGGTCATCATGCACGCTGAAGCCCTACTGACCGGAGAAAGAAGGCTTTGTACAAAAAGTGATTTTGTGATGGTAGCCGTTGACAAAAATGGCGAGCCTAAGCCTATTGACTAGTGTAACTTGTCGATTGACCTTTTCATCCATATTTTGCAGGGTGTCACGCACTGTCTTGCGTGATTCTGGGGCTGTTCATGTCGTCAACTTCTACCATCAAAAAAGTCAATATCGCTTACTGTGCATTTGCAATGCAATTTATGAATGTTCGCATCAATCAGCCGATTGAAGCGATGCGTCAACATGGCGCCAATATTTCGGTTCATGACAAGAAGGTAGAGTTACTGTCAAACATAGCCGACGACGAGCCGAAAATTTTAATTTTACAGCGGGCATTCCTAACCAAAGAAGGATGGCCTGAAGTCATCAAGCAAGCCATCAAACGTGACTATGTCGTTGTAAATGAGTATGATGATTACCCAGAAAATCCGCACAATGCAGCGAAACGAGCGAATTCACTCGATTGGGAACGCTTTAAAATGTGCCATGCTGTTCAGTGCAGCACACAGGGACTTGCTGATGTATTCTCTGAATGGAATCCAGAAGTAAAATTGTGTGAAAATCAATTTTTCAAAGTATTGCACCCCATCAACCGCGCCGACAAAGAGGTTCGTATTTTCTTTGGTGCACTCAACCGAAAAAATGCTTGGGCTCCGCTAATCGATACCTTCAATAAGGTTCTAAAGAAGTATCAACAGTTACGACCAGTTGTTTTACACGACAGAGAGTTTTTTGACGCGCTTGAGTCAGAGAACAAGGTTTTCAAACCAACCGCAAAATACGAAGATTACTTGAACTTTCTGCATTGCTGCGACATCAGTGTTCAACCACTCGACGACAGTAAATTCAACCGCTACAAAAGTGACATAAAGTTCTTAGAAGCAGGCGCTGGTGGTCTCGCAGTTATTGCCAGTCCAACTGTATATGAAAACACTATCAAACACGGTGAGAACGGCCTAATTGCTCGAACAGCAGATGACTGGGAAAATATGCTAGCAAAACTGGCCTGCGACCATAGCTATCGTAAACAACTTGGGCAAAATGCAAAAAATTATGTGCTATCGGAACGTATGCTCATTCAGCACATTCACAAACAACTAGATTGGTACCGAGATTTATGGGCGAGGCGCGATGAACTTAACGCGCGCCTCTTTGACTTATACCCAAACCTAAAACCTTAGTACCCAAGATTGGGCCTTAGCCAACGTTCTACTTGTTCTATGCTAACGCCTCTGCGTTCAGCATAATCTTCTACTTGGTCTTTATCAATTTTACCCACGCCGTAATAATGTGCCTCAGGATGCGCAAAATAATAGCCGGACACAGCAGCTGTCGGCAACATAGCAAAGCTATCAGTCAATTCGATACCAGCCATTTGCCCTGCATTCAAAAGCCTAAACAACTCCGGCTTCTCCGAATGATCAGGGCAAGCTGGATAACCTGGAGCCGGGCGAATGCCTTGATAGCGCTCTTTGATAAGATCTTCATTTGTTAGATCTTCACCAGAGTCATATCCCCAATATTCAGTCCGCACCCGCTGGTGCATATGCTCAGCAAAAGCCTCAGCAAGCCTATCTGCGAGGGCTTTGACCATAATTTCATTATAGTCATCATGAGCTGCTTTAAAACGATCCACATGTGCATCGATACCGTGACCTGTGGTTACAGCAAAGCCGCCAAACCAATCTTCCTTGCCCCCAACTGGTGCCACAAAATCAGCTAAGCAATCATTCTTGCGGTCACCGCGTTTACTAACCTGCTGCCTTAAGCAGTGAACCGTCGAAAGCTCACTATCCCGCTCTTCGGTCTCATAAAGCTTAATATCATCACCTACTGACGCAGCGGGCCAAAAACCAATCACACCTTTAGCCGTCAGCCATTTCTCGTCAATGATCTGCTTGAGCATTTCCTGCGCATCCGAAAATAGGCTGCGCGCACTTTCGCCAACCACTTCATCATCTAGAATAGCAGGATAATTCCCTGCTAACTCCCATGTGCGGAAGAAAGGCGTCCAGTCGATACATTCGGCGATTTTCTCTAGAGGATAATCCTCAAAAACCTTTGTGCCAGTAAAAGCAGGCTTCGTTGGCGTATAGCTATCAAACGATACTTCTGCTTTATTTGCTCGTGCAGCTTCGATAGTAACGAGGCGGTCCGTTTTAGGCTTTGCTAGACGCTTCTCCAGAATATCCTGATACTCTGCGCGTGTTTTAGAAACAAACTCGTCTTTTAGCGTCTCCGACATAAGCGTACTAGCTACGCCTACAGCACGCGAGGCATCAAGGACATGCGTAACTGGACCGGAATAGTTTGGTGCAATTTTAACTGCTGTATGAACTTTACTCGTAGTGGCTCCGCCAATCAAAAGCGGCTTATCAAGACCAGTACGTTCCATTTCTTCGGCTACTGTCACCATCTCATCAAGAGACGGTGTAATCAGCCCTGATAAGCCAATGATATCTGCTTCATGGTCATTTGCAGCCTTAAGAATATCCGCCCAAGGGACCATCACACCAAGATCAATGACTTCATAGTTATTACACTGGAGAACGACGCCTACGATATTTTTACCAATATCATGCACATCACCCTTAACGGTCGCCATGACGATCTTGCCTTTGGCCTGCGCCCCT
>JBFOLV010000471.1:0-8746 GCA_040830325.1 Kordiimonas sp.
ACGCCAACGCCTATGGCAAACACATTCATTTGCAATAGCACAAGCAAGCCAACGAGGCACTGGAGCACCATAAACGCCGCAGCTTGTTTTACCGTTACTTCACCCGCTGGAATGGGCCTGCTTCTCGTTCTGGCTACTTGGCCGTCAAAATCGCGGTCAACAATGTCGTTATAGGTACAACCTGCACCCCGCATCACCATTGCACCCACAGCAAACAACACGAGCAATAAAAAACCATGAGAACTAAAGCCATCGCCACTGGCCAGAACAATCGACCACCAGCAAGGCCACAACAGCAACCAGGTGCCAATCGGCCTATCCATACGCGCAAGTTTTAAGTATGGACGAAATGCAGCAGGCGCCTGCCTATATACCCAACTACCATCAACAGCGTCGGCCGTCTCCACCACATTTTTTTTTGAGTTCCAAAACATGCCTTGTCGCTACGCCGGAGCATTCAAAGTGTCAAGCCCCAGCGTAAAATGTTTCTGTTCGTTTCTAGGCCTCTCCCGCTTACGCGGCAGGTTTACGTGCCACAAATTGTGTCACAGCACTTGTTCCAGAATGATGCTCGCCTTCATGAATTTCACGGACAATATCCTGCGCCAATAGTATCTCAAAGCCTTCGAAGGCTTTTCTGAGTTGCCCTAACGACCCAAGATAAGAAGCATCTCCTGGACCGCCAGTGCCATACTCCAGCTGCTTTTTGTTATATACTTCTTGGATAAACAACCCGCCTGGCTTCAGCGCTTTAACAACTGAGCTGTAAAGCTCACTCCTCTCACTCGCCTGTAGATGACAAAAAATAGACACCACAGCATCCCACTGAGCTTCGCCCATATTGTAACGTGTGAGATCAGCTAGATCATACTCAATCTGCACCTCATGTTGGGCAGCAAGTTCCATAGCCTTTCGCTGACCCTCAGCGGAGAAATCTACACCGCGCACTCTGTATCCTTGTTTCGCCATATATACGGCGTTTCTACCCTCCCCTTCCGCCACGTTTAATACTGCTCCACCTTCCTTTATATGATGCGCTTGAGCCCTCAAAAAATCATTCGCTTGAACTCCATACATATAATCAGAGTTTTGGTAACGCTCATTCCAAAACTCTGATCCAGTGAATTGATGGTTCATAACTTTCTCCTAAAAACATTCATTGTTCTTTCTTCCATGAACGTTAGGATACAAGTTCAAGTTCACTTGAGGTCAATAGACAATGTTGGATATCTCTGAAGTTGCAAAACAAGTAGGCATACCTGCCTCAGCCATACGCTTTTATGAAGAGAAAGGACTCATCGCCTCAATAGGGCGACGCGGCTTAAAGCGCCTGTTTGATGACAAAATCGTTGAACGTTTGTCACTTATTGCCCTAGGGCAACGTGCAGGCTTTACCCTTGACGAAATTGGCAGCATGTTTGGCTCAAATGGGGAACCTCGAATTAGGCGCCAGGCCTTATCTGATAAAGCCGACGCCTTAGAACGTACTATCAAACAGCTAAGCGCTATGCGCGATGGCTTACGCCATGCTGCAAAATGCCCTGCACCAAGTCACCTTGAATGTCCAACATTCCAACGTCATTTACGCATTGCTGCAAAAAGACGCGATTGATTCCGAGCTGCACGATAGCTGCCCTCAAGCTTATCCCAACGGAATACGAGCCAATACAAACTATTGTTTTCAGTTACTAAACCGATAACAATACACACTTACCGCGCATGCCTATATTCTGGGGGAATGAGATCATGAGAAAAACAATCATAGCTATTGGCTGCTGGTTCTTACTATTGTCGACAGCGAATGCAACAGATGTAAAACTTCTAGAACAGGCAAATGAGCAAATAGAAAACCAAACCTATGCTAGTATCGATAGCATGCTGGTTTCCAAAAGCGGCTCAGTTGTCAGCGAACACTATTATGGTCGTTTTGACGCTAACACATTGCATCGCACCCACTCCTCCTTCAAAAGTATAGCAGGTTTGTTAACTCTTATTGCTATTGACCAAAAACTATTGCGCACCGACGAACCCATCTTGCCACTCCTTGCCTTACTAACCCCTGAAACAAATGAGGACCCACGACAAACCAGAATAACTGTCGGCCATCTTTTGGATATGACTTCCGGTCTGGACTGCGATGAAGCACCACAATCCCAAGGCCCAAGCCACGAAGAAGGTGTAGATGAAGGGCAGACCCCTTTGATATATAGCCTTGGCATTGATATGGCGCATGAGCCCGGCAGTGAATGGCACTACTGTAGTGCAAACAGCTTTATGTTGACGGCGACTGTCTCCGGCGCGCTAAAGCGAGCCAATCGCGGCAATATTTTCGAATTTGCAGATGAAAACTTATTCGCCCCGCTTGGCATTACAAACTACCGGCTAACACGTAGTGCCAATGGAAAGCTCTTGAACGGACAAGGCAATTCGTATTTTAGACCAAAAGATCTACTGAAAATTGGTCAGTTACTATTGAATAGGGGCCGTTGGAATGAAAAACAGATAATATCGGGAAAAAATATTGCGCGCCTGTTTAACGCTAAAGAAACAATCAATTGGTCCTGGACGGATACTATAGACGAACATCCTAAAACCACATCACTTTATAGCTCCCAGTGGTATCAAACCACATTCATAGTAAACGATATTGAAGTGCCCATAACTCATAGCTGGGGAAATGGCGGGCAATTCATCTTCGTCGCTCCCACACTAGAGCTTGCAGCAGTGTTTACTGGCAGCAACCAAGGTAGCTACCGCATAAATCTGCAGAAACAACCTTTCGATATCATGTATCGATACGTTTTACCTGCAATTATAGCTACGAAATAGGTCATTTCATTATGTACGTTATGCAGCTATAGAAGCGCAACTGGTCCACACTAACGAGGTCACCATGAGCTACAAAGCCAGCATCCGTCTGTACGTTGAAGAAAGCCTGTCTCAAGACAGCTCGATCACACTTGATAAGGAGCAATCGCATTATTTAGCAAATGTGATGCGGTGCAAGCTTGGCAATGAAGTGGCGCTCTTTAACGGCCGCGACGGAGAGTGGGCAGCAGAAGTAACGGACATTCAAAAGCGTGCCGTCACTCTTCATTTAAAAGACCTTAAAAGGGAGCAATCATCGGAGCCTGACCTTTGGCTTGTATTCGCACCCATTAAAAAGGCGCGCCTTGACTTCATCGCCCAAAAGGCAACTGAACTGGGCGTATCTCACCTGCAACCAGCTTACACACGGCGTACCTTTGTTGACCGGGTAAAAACGGAGCGACTTCATGCGAACGCGATTGAGGCAGCAGAACAATGCGAGCGCCTAACAGTTCCAACTATAGCGGAGCCAGCAAAACTGGATGCTATTCTAGAGGAATGGCCCGCAGACAGAAAAATAATGTTCTGTGATGAAACCCTGAGCGGTGACGCTGCCCACACGGCACTAGCAAAAACTGGCAGAAAAAACACGAACGAACCGTGGGCAATTATTATTGGGCCTGAAGGCGGCTTTGATGACGCTGAGCGCAAAGCCATTCGTGAGCATGCAAACACAACTGTTGTAGCCCTTGGTCCTCGGGTTTTACGCGCTGACACAGCCGCTATGGCTGCCATCAGCCTATGGCAATCTGCCCTTGGGGACTGGTAACCTCTTCAATGTTTCGAAAAGTTTTGATTACTTAACTGTTTAGATTCAAACGTTTGTTTGTGGTCGCGCCTATTCTTACATCATTGATGAATAAACAAAGGAGCAGGGCCATGCACGCAGACACTATTCGCCAATATTGTATTCTGATGGCGACATACAATCGAAACGCCAATGAAACACTCTATGAGGCTTGCTCTCACCTTTCAGAGGAAGAATTAGCATCAGACAAAGGCGCTTTCTTCGACAGCATCTTAGGTACTTTGGGTCATATCATGGTTGGTGACGATATCTGGATGTCACGTTTCGAGAAAACTACAAATCCTCATGAGCGGCTGGATGCTCTACCATACAACACATTTTCCGAACTAAGAACAGCGCGCGCTGAACGGGATGAAAGATTTATAAACTTCTTTAAAACAGTTGATGATACTTTCTATGAGGGTGATTTCGCGTTCACTTCAATGGCTGGTGATAGTTTTGTAAAGCCGCTGCAGCAAATAGTATCACACTTTTTCAACCACCAAACTCACCATAGAGGTCAGGTCCATACCCTCCTGACACAGTCGGGCATCAAGACACCCGTGTCTGATCTGCCATATTTGGTATAACTTTCGTCCAGATCTTCACGAAAAGTTCAACAGTTAAGCTCACTTATAGGTGATCTCATATTTACCTTGCTTGAATAGAATGAGGTCACCGCCTACATTGGCAACTGATTTTGAAACTTGAGGCCACTAAATGTCCAAACCCAATCCGATAATTGAATCCAAAGCCGACCTTATTCCTTACATGGAAAATGGTAGCAAGCCTGACAGGTCAAGTTGGCGCATTGGGTCTGAACATGAAAAATTCATCTTTTACCGCCCTGATCGCAGCCCCCTCGCCTATGAAGGTGTAGGCGACAAACCCGGTATTAAAGATGTTATTCAAGCATTTGTTAAGCGCGGTTGGCAGCCATACGAAGAAAATGGCTTTTTGATTGCTGCTAAACTCAATGGTGCATCCATTACACTAGAGCCTGGCGGTCAGTTTGAGCTTTCTGGGGCGCCTCTTAAAACAATACATGACACCTGTAACGAAACATCTTCACATTTGCGCATGTCCCGTGAAATTGGTGAAGAATTGAACATAGGGTTTCTAGGCCTCGGCTTTCACCCTACACTTGCCCGAACCGACATTCCTGTTATGCCAAAAGCACGCTATGATATCATGCGTGCCTACATGCCCACAAAAGGCACCATGGGCCTAGACATGATGCTACGCACATGCACGGTTCAAGTGAACCTTGATTTTGCAGACGAAGCAGACATGGTGGAAAAATTCCGCATTGGTGTCGCTTTGCAACCACTCGCGACGGCCATGTTCGCCAATTCACCTCTCAAGGAAGGGAAGACAAACGGCTTCAGAAGCCTTCGCAGCCATGTTTGGACAGACACAGACCCTGACCGCTGCGGAATGTTACCTTTCATTTTTGAAGACGGCATGGGCTTCGAGCGCTGGGTGGATCATGTACTTGATGTACCAATGTACTTCGTGATGCGTGACGGCAAATATATTGACGCTTCAGGCCAGTCGTTCCGTGACTTTATGGCTGGTAAACTCCCTGCTCTTCCTGGCGAACTACCTACTATTTCTGACTGGGAAGATCATATGACAACGCTTTTCCCAGAAGTACGCCTGAAAACATTCCTAGAGATGCGCGGCGCAGATGGAGGCTCTTGGTCTAGCCTTTGTGCCCTTCCCGCTTTTTGGGCAGGTCTATTGTACGACAAAGAAGCGCAAGCCGCGGCACTTGATCTAATAAAAGATTGGTCTGTTGAAGATATGGAAAAGGCGCGTACCGATACACCGTCTCATGGACTTCAAACAAAACTTGCAGGCCGCACCTTGCAAGATATCGGTGCCGAGGCACTTAGCATTGCAGATAAAGGCCTCAAAAACCGTGCAGCACTTTCAACAAGCGGCGAGACAGAACAAGGTTTTCTCTCCATGCTTCATGAAATTGTTAGGACAGGCAACGCCCCCGCAGATGCCCTTTTAAACAAGTTAAACGGCGAATGGCAGCACGATGTCGATAAGGTATTTTCTGAACTGAGCTATTGATCCTACTCATATTAGTCTTTTTTTTAGTTCCATTACCCTAAACTCAGCGATAACGTGCATTTTAGCAAATCTGCAGAACCTCTGCGGGTAGCTAGGGAAATGGGGCGGCATTTCATGTGCCGGAGAAAGACATGGATTTTAAAGTTAACTCAACGGACAAAGGCCTTAAGATTGAAATTGATGGTACTCTTACCTTTGACAGTCACAGAGACTTCAAAGATGTATTGAATGCCATTCGCAACGCACAAGAAGATGTGGAAATTTCGCTCAAAGGCTTGTCAAATATGGATTCAGCAGGGGCTGGCATGCTTAAGCTCGCGCAAGATAAAGCGCAGCAAAATGGCAAAGACTTTAAGCTCGCTGACGTACCAGAAGACCTTGAGGTATTTGTTGCATTGTTAAAATAACTGGTTCTAAAGATACTTTAACCAGTCAATTAGCCAATATAGACATATTACAAACAAGCCAACACATGCACTCCACATGAGTGCAAAAGGCAAGCCCGAGAACCGGGAACGTTTATCCTTGTAATAACTGTCGCACTGTAAGCAGTGAAACCAATCATCCTGCTTCTGTGCCGCTAATCTTATGCCCGGAATAAAGGTCGGTACTTCACCTTCAAAACGATGAACTCGAGTTGAACCACACTGTTCACAAGCACGTTCTTCTCCGTCCTCATCAAGGCGGGTAGGAATAGCGCAACGCGGCATAGTCGCAACTTTTTGGATAACTTGCTCAGCTTCTTTCCAGTCTGACGCGCGGACCATAATGTCGGCGCGTACAGCAGGATGAACAGAACTCATATATTCTCCGTTCATGAAAACCTTAACACCATTACCCTCAAGAAGAGAACGCAGCAACTGTGCGTCAGAAGGATCAAGGCCGCCACGAAGTGTAACCAAACGGTCTTGTTGCTCAAAATTTGCAGTCATCTAGTCGTTCAATCCTGTATCTAGACCGTCAATTGACAATGTATTTTTCTTCTGCTGATATTCTTTTATACCGTCTTCACCAAGATTTTCAGTATATTTAACCAGCGTCTGACGCTCAGACTGAAGCTCCATTACAGGAACGGCATACCCACAACTTGTTTGCGTACTCTCTACATCCAGTAAAATAATCTGGCGAGCACCGGGAAGCTTGGGAAACTTGTCTTTCAACTCTTCAAACTCAGGTGTGCCAGCACGAACCACCCGCCCCTTGCCGTAAAGTCGGTAAATGAGTGTTTGTCTTGTAAAACTGTTAAACATGATCGTAACCCGGCCATCATGTTTGATATGAGTGGATGTCTCATTGCCGCTTCCGGTCATATCCATATATCCACACAAGTTTGGCGACAAAACCCGGAAACAGTCCATGCCCTTTGGGCTTAGATTGATACGGCCTTCAGCACACGCAGTTGCGACAAAGAACATTGGCTGCTGCGCAATAAATTCAGCATGCTTATCAGTAATATGATCAAAAAATTCAGCCATGGTTTTTCCAATCTCTGCCTGTGGGCTTAAGTTAAAGCTTTTACCCCTGTTACTCGAAAATTTCTCTTCAGAATATAGTCATAAAACCGTGATAGAATAACCCTAGTAAGGAGGGAATTTCTTATCTGCGGAGTAAGTTAAGCTGTGAAGACCCTGATACGTTGGATTGCACTACCTGTTGGCCTTCTCATATTCGTTATTGGCGCCATAACTTTTCCACTACCTATTCCAACTGGCATAATCTTAATGATTGTCGGGCTATCTATTGCAGCACTCAACCCAATGGTTCTTCGCTGGCTAAAAGCTACACGAAAGAAATTCCCGGAAGCCAGCCTCCGTATTCAGCGAATTGCTCCTTACATGCCTAAATTCGTAAGGCGTATTATTCGGAAAACTGATTCCAGATAAACACCTCTAAAGCTTCAAATAATAATATCTGCCTTGCAGGTAACCGTTCATCTGCATATCTTTATTGTCCCACACTGGAGACACCTTAATGGCTCACATAAGACCCTACAATAGCACAGACTGGACCGCCGTTGAGCGTATCATGCAGGAAGGTATCGATACTGGCGTAGCAACTTTTGAAACCCAGCCAAAACCTCAAAAAAAATGGGAAACTGAAAGTATCCCGGAAACCCAGCTTGTCGCAGTGGGCGAGAATGAGGAAGTACTTGGCTGGACTGTTCTTTGGCCCGTTTCCGACAGATGTACTTACGCCGGTGTTGCAGAAGTAAGTGTGTATGTATCGGCCTCGGCCCAAGGACAGGGGATCGGCAAACTTTTACTCACGAAACTTATTGAAAAGTCAGAAGAAATTGGCATCTGGTCCATTCAGGCTGGTATCTTTGAAGATAACCCGGGGTCTATGGCTCTCCATCTTTCTTGCGGCTTTAGACTTGTTGGTTACAGAGAAAAAATCGGCAAACTTCACGGGATATGGAAAAATAATCAACAGTTTGAACGTCGAAGTAAAAAGGTCGGTATAGACTGACGTTACTAACCTTAAATTATACTTGCTAAGCTGAAAAAAAAATGCAATGTGCGCCCAAATTATAAGGGACAGTTGCATGAAGTACTTATTTGTTGCGTTTGCATTATTTGCGCTTAGCCCAGCGGCTTCAGCGCAAGACTCGGACAAACCGCTTTCCAGCATGAGCTATGAAGAACTTCTTCAAGTAGATCAAAGCTCCATGAATAAAGAGCAAAAAAAATATTATAAGCAGACGTTAAAAACCGCAAAAAAAGCTTGGAAAAAAGCGGAAAAAGCCCGAAAGCGCGCGGAAAAAGAACGCGAAAGAGCTGAAAAAAAGCGCCTTAAAGCCGAAGCAAAGCAGCGCAAAGCTGAAGAGCGAGCCCGCGCTAAATATAATAAGCCAATTTTAAAGCAGCTTAAGGCAATAGACAAAACATACCAGAACACCACCATACTGCGCGATGACTTTGAAGCCTTTGTAACTATCGCTGGTGAAATGCACCGCGAATCTCGCTCTTTAGGCGACATTCTAAGATTGGGGTCAAAAAGCGGCCC
>JBFOLV010000472.1:0-3221 GCA_040830325.1 Kordiimonas sp.
GATAGCTCTACATATTTTTCGTAGAGCAGCTAAAAGCGGCTCTAGAGACACATAACAAACAGCATATTGCTTGCCCTAGAATGGTATAAAGCCCTGAGAATACCTGAAACTCTCAGGGCTTTATATACGTCTACTCTTCGTCAATTGACAAGGGCGTGTGAAGTGTTTTGTTTTTAAATCTCTCGACAAAAGCGAGTAGCCAAATAATTCAACCAGCAAAACTTCAAACTGAAAACCCCTCTTTTGATATTGGAAGTGTCCTCACTCTATAACCTGAAGCCGCATAAATTGCGTTACAGACAGCAGGAGCTAAAGGTGGTAATGCTGGCTCCCCGGCACCAGTTGGAGGAAAATCACCTTGAATAAAGTGAACATCAACAACAGGTGCCGCTGGCATACGTAAGAGCGGATAAGTATCAAAGTTTTCCTGTTGAATGCGTCCGTTTTCCATCGTCACCTCTTGCTCCAGCATTGCACTTAAACCGTCAACAACTGCGCCTTGGCATTGATTTTCGGCACCACTTAAATCAACAACCAAACCAATATCGGCTGCTACGGTAACCTTATGAACCGTTAGTTCCTTTGTGGGGCTTACTGTAACCTCGGCAACTTCAGCAAAGTGACCTGCATGACTAAAATGAAATGCCAGTCCCAAACCTCTCCCCTCAGGAAGCTGTTTACCCCAACCAGCTTTTTCAGCAGCCAGCTTGATAACAGCTGCAGCCCGCCCTGTATTCAAACCATATAGATTTTTAGGCGGCAACCATTGCGCTTTCCCCATTACCTCCAGCAAAAATTCAAGATGATCTTTACCAGCGGCTACTGCTAGCTCATGGAGAAAACTCTGAACAGCCCACGCCCTCGTATTTGACCCTGGTGCACGCCATAAACCACAACGTGTTTTCAAAGGTATGAGTGACTGACTCAAGCGGAAATTCTCAACAAGCTGACCAGGAAACTCCAGCGCTGGTTGGCGTGGTGTACCAGCAATAACAGCTTTTTCTCCATCAGCACTAAAAGTAATAAGATGGTCTAGCCACCCAACAATTTTCCCGTTGGAATCAATGCCACCCTTAAAAGAGTGAAAACCCCCAGCACGGTAAAAATCATGCGTCATATCATCTTCACGGGTCCACTGCAGCTTGACCGGCGCTTTGATGCGTCTAGAGATCGCAGCCGCTTCACATGCGCTATCATTTACTAGCCGACGACCAAAACCACCGCCAGCACGGGTTTGGTGTATAGTTACATTGTCAGCGGATAAGCCAACGGTATTTGCTACGTTCGAGACCGCACGCCCTGGGGACTGAGTAGGTGCCCAAACTTCGATCAAACCGTCCCTGTACCAAGCAGTGCAATTCTGTGGTTCCAGAGTAGCGTGAGCAATAAAGTGATGGCTATAGAAAGCTTCAACGGATTTCTCTGCATCCTTTAGCCCTGCATCAATGTCACCATTTTCATGAAGTGTTTCTTTTGCAGGTTTATCTTTTATAGCGTGAGCCTGCTCGACTAAATCATCCCAATTATCCTTCGAGGCATTGCTTTCATCCCAAACAACACTCAACTGCTGCTTGGCCTGGAAAGCAGCCCATGTGGACGTAGCAACGATTGCAACCCCAGCAGTCAGTTCAAGTGGATGACCATTTCCTTCAAGGGAGAAGACGTGTTTCACCCCTGGCAAGCTACGGACCTCGTCATAGTTGGCACTTTTAACCGTACCGCCTATAGCCGGACATTTTTCATAAACAGCGTACAGCATACCCGGTAATTTCTGGTCAACACCAAACAATGGTCTCCCAGTTACGAGGGCTAAGTTATCAACCCCTGAAACCCTTTTGCCGAGCAGTTTATAGTCTCGCTTCTCTTTTAGTTTTACCTTGCTTAGTTGTGGCACAGGCAACTTGGCGGCAGTCTTTGCAAGATCGCCATATTTGATTTTACTATTGGTCTTTCTGTGAACTACATGGCTGTTTTCAGTTGAACACTCTTCAAATGGCACCCCCAAACTGCTTGCTGCAGCCTGAACCAACATATGACGAGCTGTAGCGCCTGCATTACGCAAAACATCCCAATTGGTAGCAATTGATCTGGAGCCACCGGCATTTTGCCGCCCAAAAATACTTTCATCTATTGGGGATTGCTTAACAGTTATGTCATCCCAGTTAGCATCCAGTTCTTCAGCTATTATCAGGGGCATCGACGTTTTCACACCCTGACCGACTTCCGGATTTTTTGAATAGATGATGATTGATCCATTAGGCGAAATCTGGATATATGCGTTTAATTCCTGCGCATTCGCTAACGGCTCCGACCTGACCTTACTAGCCAAGCTAAATGCCAATAAAAACCCTACTCCTAAAGCACTTGAAACCTTCAAAAATGACCGACGGTCCATGTCCGTTTTCAAAACTATTCCCGCACTAGGATCTATTTCCTCAAACACGTCCTCAAGCGTTTCTGATGCGGGAATCTCTCGTAAAATTTTCATGCCTTACCCCAAACTTTATTTACCCCTAACCCTACTGTGAAGTGCGGGGTTTTCACGCTGTACTGAGACACAGTATTGACCGTCTACTGGCACCAGCATTGTGGGAGTTAAATCACAAAGAAACGTAATGATATATCATTTATGTAGCAAGCGTATTACAAAGTTCAATGAGAGACATAAATAATGGCATATACTGGTTCAGATATATTTCCCCAGAGTTTACACTAATAAGTTAACAATATCAGTTCCGGGTGTCAGCGAATTAAATCAAGGCAACAGTTAACAATTCAGCCTCTGTAGAAGCTGTGCCCTAAGCCGGCGAGATTTCATTTCGTCTATTGTATCAAGAGGACCTTGTGCGTTTTTTGGTAAGTGCTTTGCCGCAACATCACTCGGTCCAAAAACATAATAATTAAACAGTTCCTGCCATGCTTTTTTCTCATGCTCAGGTCGATCGCGCAAACTCAACAAGCCATGCAGCAGCGTGTCGTTCGGATTATCCAAAAACATTGGTGTATCGTTCCACCAATAGTTCATCATGATATTAAAATCGCTGAGAGCCTCCACATGATGCCACCAAAGTGCAGGGAAGAATAATACATCCCCAGGCTCAAGTTCTGCGACTTGAGCTAAAGCAACAGCATCCTTGAAGTTTGGGTACTTACCATAATCAGGATCGTTAAAATCCACCATTGTCATTGCTTGCCCGCCTGGTGTCGGCTCAAGCGGTCCC
>JBFOLV010000473.1:0-4070 GCA_040830325.1 Kordiimonas sp.
ATCCTTCATACGGCATAGCATAATAGTGGCGCAACACCCCCTGCCACATTGCACTTTCGCGGCTATGATTTTTTCGGTCTAGCAGGAAGGATAGTGGCACTTCAAAGGCTTCTGCAACTTCGGCCTCTTGCAACACCAACGAAAAACCAGGTTTAACGAGAGCAACAACAGGCTTAATCTCAAAACCAGTACCGGTGATATATTCATCTAGAAAACCCGCCACTTGAATATGAGAGCTTTCAATTCCTATTTCTTCGTAGGTTTCCCTCAGTGCCGCAGCAACAGCATCCTCGTCCTCAGGGTCAACCGTACCTCCAGGAAAACTAATTTGCCCGGGATGTTTGGAGAGATGATCTGTGCGTTTTGTCAGCAAAACAGTCGGTTCTTCCGGATGATCTACTATTGGCACCAAAACAGCAGCAGCTCGCAATTTTTGGTCACGAAACGCCGCAACCTTCTCATCACGGTTGAGGTCATAGTCACTGCGCTGTCCTCTCGCGGCCGGATTGTCTTCCCGCAGAGCCCGCTCAAGCCAGTTAATCATTGAGATTCGCTCCAGCTACCAAGTGAAAAACGAGTACCTTTACTTAAGATACTCAACTCTGTTTTTTCCTCAGTCTCCTGGTGGTCCGCAGCTTCTATAAGTTCGTAGAACACCGACCTTGCTATAAGGGCATCCAATTGACCGCGCACTCTTATATAAGGCCTAGGTTCCTCAGTTTTTGGGTCAATTTCCACCCTAATCGGATGCTCTTCATCAGCAATGACAACATCACCAACATTTGTGGTGAAGCTCAGCACTTGCTCGTTAAGATCGCCAACCTTCTCGAAGCCTGTAGCTATAAAATGGGCGTCATCAACCGTAATACCGATCTTTTCTACTGGTGTAACCAGATAGGTTTTCCCGTCATCATCTTTGCGCAAGACGGTGGAAAAAAGTTTTACCATGCGCTCACGCGTTATCGGCGTTCCCATATAAAACCATGTACCGTCAGATGCGATGCGCATATCGATATCGCCGCAAAAATCAGGATTCCACTTTTCTACGGGTGGAAATTTCTGTTTAGAAACTTCTTTGAGGAAATTTTCGAGGTTAAACGCTTGTGGCGCAGAAGATGCCATATAGTACTCCTTCAGTTCACTATATGGCGCTTCTGTCTAGGATGAAAAGACTTCTCTTCAATTTCCAATACTAGGCAGCTGGTCGAAGCCCCTCTAGAGACCAGTTGCGAGCGGGTGCAGTCTCTGCCCAACCAGGTAGCAACTTCCCTACAGCTGGTAAGGCGGAAATAGTAGCCGCCTGCCATACAAGCAAGCGCCGCGCATCACGTCCGCCAGGCAGCGTAATGTAACGAGGCAGGACACTCTCAAATCCAAACCTGCCATAATAATCTACATCACCGACGAGCAAAACACGCTTGTGGCCCATTGCTCTGGCTTTTGAGAGTGTTTGGGTTATCAACTTACTGCCGACACCAGTACCTTGTGCCTTCGGAGAAACCGCGAGAGGGCCTAACAAAAGAGCATTCTCCGACTGCCCGCCTAGTAAATCTCTAATCTGTATTGGGAAGTATCGAATTGTCCCAACCATTTCACCGTCCAAGCGTGCAACGTTACTTAAAGCGGTTAAAGCAGTGAGATTTTCCCTTAAAACATAAGAAGACTTAGTGAACCGGTCAGGTCCAAAGGCCGTATTCAGCAGTTTTTCAATGTCTGCAGAGTCACACGGCCGTTCTTGATCTATAGTGATCATCGGCATTTTCCCATATCGATGGCCTCTTCGGCCAAACACAACAAACGGTGATAAGAAGGTATTCTTATCGTCGTCGTAGTCGGCTAGGCCGGTTGATATGGGCGCTTTTTATCATAGCTTCCGTGACAGTTTTGTGGCTGATCGGCGGCAACCTAATGACAATTACTCCAAAATGCTAGCTAAAATTTCACGTGCATACCTTTATTGTGGTCGCCTCATGAAAAAAGGTGGCAACTACAGGAGCCACCACCTTTATTTAACCAGCCATAGTTATATTGGTATACTACCAGTCCACTTGGAACCGCATACCGAGCGTATTCACTGAATTCGCACCGTCAGTACCATTTGCTGAAACATTGAATGCCTCATCAATAGTGCTGTGGCTATAATTTACCATGAAACGCGAATGGCGGTTCAGGTACCAGTTTACGCCAAGAATGAACGTATCCTGCTCACCGCCAAATACACCATTGTCAGTAAGGTCAATTACATCATACTTTGCAGCAATCTGCCACGCACCAAGGCCACCTTTATGCAGTGGGTTGTTTACCTTCGGGCGATCCCATGTGCCTTTACCAAGCTTGAGAGTTTTCGTCTCACCAGTGATGAACCAACCAGCTTCAACATAACCACCGCTGAACGTTGCGTTCCGGCCGCGGCTTCCGCCGTCTTTAGCATTCAAGCTTGCCCACTCACCGGATACATGGAATGCACCAAACTGACCTGCAGCTTCCAAGCCGTACATTGTATCTTTTTCTGATAAACGGCTCGTTGCGACAAAACGGTTACTCAGGTGATTGTGTGGACGTTGACGGTAACGAAGCAAATCACCATCTCCGACGTCGCGGAAGCGAACAGATGCGCCAAGCAGCCATGAGCCGCCATCAAACTTGTTACCGTATGTCGCACGGGCTGCAATTGCATGCCCTTCTTTATCCAAATCGGAAGAGTTGCTTCCGCGGAAGATACCAGCATTAAATGTCCAGTTATCACCGCCGTTGCCGTACCCTACACCCATCATGCGTGCAAGGCCGAAAGCATCTGTGAAAGACGAGCGTTCCATGAAAGTCGTATGACGTGAAGATGTTTGCTCTTCTAGTGAATTAGGCGTCTTAAATTGACCAAAAGTCCATTTACCCATCTCACCGCCATACTGAAGGTATGCGTCTTTGACTGTTACTTCATCGCCTGCGAAATCAGCCTCGAATTTATACTTAACATTCTTCCAAGCTTTACCTTCAATACCTAGGCGCGCAGTACGGAATTCTGTCGCATCAATATCCATTGTATTGTCTTTGTCAGACGCCCACCCGGCATCGGCATACATACGGCCACGAATATTAAACTCAAACAAACCATCTTCTGTACCAAGACTGAAAGCTGGTTCAGCTTTTTTTACAACAGCCTTCTTTGCAGAAGATTTCTTTTGGTTTTCTTCTAACTGCTCAATGCGTTTAGAAAGCGCTGCTAGCTGAGCTTTCAATTCATCAATAGATTGTGCGCTAGTTGGCAATGTAACAGCGGTTAACGCTGTAGCTGCCATCAGAGCTTTTGCGTGTTTCGTTTTAAACATCATCTGTTCCTATTTAATCCCCCGAGCCTTCGCGGCATTCCCTGCGGGTATAACTTGGATTTACATAGTTTTTGTTATCGTCTGATAATCTTAATATTTTGTTGTGGGCGCAGTAATGCCTCACCAATGTTTCGGTTTTATTACAACATTGTCACTTTGAAGAAAAACGCATTAACTCATTGTTTTTATTAAATTTATATATTTCATTTTCGTAACATATCCTTGAGAAAATTCCCGAGGCAGGGCCTAAAAACATCACCACCTCTCAAAAATCATAAAACTGTCATATGATGATCTTCTCTAAAAAGCTGCGACCTTGATTAATACCGCAGCTTCGCAAGGTAACTTGATCTAGGCTCGTTTTCTTTCTTAAAGGAGAGATCTAAAAAAACAGGACCCCTTCCTCTAAAGTATTCTACTAAAGCAAAACTATGTAATTGCCCTTACATCTCGCAGGAACGAATCTACACCCGCTCGAATATCGCTGGATAGCTGCGCTAATCGCTCAGCCTCAGTCATCACAATACCTGAAGCAGCACCAGTTTTTTGCGCACCGTCAGACACCGCGTGTATCTCGCTGGCTACCTGCTTGGTACCATCCGCCGCATACTGTACGCTTCGGCTGATTTCTTGTGTGGTAACCTCCTGCTCTTCCACAGCAGATGCGATACTTGTCATCACGTGGTTCAACTTATCATTCATTTCACCAATCGAATGCATCACAGAAACAGTAGTAGCGGTAAC
>JBFOLV010000474.1:0-4119 GCA_040830325.1 Kordiimonas sp.
CACTCTATCTCCTGAGTTTTTTGAAGAGAATCGGCCAAGCGAGATTGTTTCCCGCCTTACAGCGGACACTACTTTAGTTCAAACAATTGTTGGTTCTAGCGTGTCAGTTTGGGCACGCAACATTCTGATTGCTGTATTTGGTACAATATGGTTGTTCATCATGTCTCCCACACTGATGACATACATTGCACTGATTATTCCGCCCCTTTTATTCGCTATTGTCTTTATTGGTCGCCGGGTGCGCAACCTTTCACGTACCAGCCAAGACAAGGTCGCGGATGTAGGCGTGCGTGCCAACGAATCACTCTCAGCCCTCAATATTGTACAAGCGTTTACACAGGAAAGATTTGAATCAGACAGGTTTGGTTCAGATGTCGACCATGCCTTCGCAGCAGCTAAGCGCAGAATAAAGGTCAGAGCTTTCCTCACCTTCATTATCATCTTCACGATTTTTAGTGGGATAGCGATGGTGTTGTTCAATGGCGCACAGAGCGTATCCGCCGGTTCCATGAGTGGCGGTGAGATGGTGGACTTTATAATGCGCTCCATATTTGTTGCAGGTGCCTTTGCCGCCCTCTCTGAGGTTTATAGCGAGCTACAGCGCGCTGCTGGTGCCGCAGGGCGTCTCGCAGAGTTACTTGCTGCAGAATCAAAGATCACAGCACCTGTTAACCCCATTAAGTTACCTGAACGAGTAAAGGGTGAAATTGGGTTTGATAATGTTCTATTCCATTATCCAACCAAAAAAGATATTGCCGCACTTGAAGGGTTCACCCTCAATGTTAAGCCTGGAGAAACAGTTGCGCTTGTTGGCCCCTCAGGTGCAGGTAAATCAACAGTACTTCAGCTTCTTCTTCGCTTCTATGATCCACAATCAGGCAAGGTCACGATTGATGGCAACAAAGTTAGTGACGTCACACCAACTGACCTTAGAGAACATATTGCCTTTGTCCCGCAAGAGACTGTTATCTTCGCCGACTCTATTGCAGAGAACATTAGGTATGGTCGCCCGGGTGCATCAGATGCCGAAGTAAGGGAAGCTGCAGATGCCGCAGCTGCCACAAGCTTTATCGAGAAAGCACCCGACGGGTTTGATACCATATTGGGTGAACGAGGCACCGGACTTTCAGGTGGTCAAAAACAGCGCCTTGCTATCGCGCGTGCGATCCTGCGTGATGCTCCTGTACTTCTCCTGGATGAGGCAACCAGTGCACTAGATGCAGAAAGTGAACTTAAGGTTCAGGAAGCCTTAGAACATCTTATGGAGGGGCGTACAACGCTTGTAATCGCACACCGCCTTGCTACTGTAAAAAAAGCCGACAGAATTATCGTGTTAGATGAAGGTAAAATTGTTGCTGAAGGTACCCATGAGGAACTGATCGCAAAAGGTGGTTTGTACAAACGGCTGGCCGATTTGCAGTTCGGTGACATGCACTAAGGTAGCCTATTAAAGCTGCTTCACCCATTCAGAGTTATCTTCATAACCGAGAGCCTCGAGCGCGTACTGATGTTCGCGCGCAAATTCGTCCGCAGTTTTTCGAGTGAATTCTGTTTTCCACTGTTCAGTTTTACCTGACCTGATGTGTTTCCCATCAGTTTTCTGACCACCAAACAGTGACCGGTTCACAAAGATGGGAGAAACTGTCTCAAAAGGCAGCTTTAGTTGCTTACATATTCGGTGGACTTCCAATAGTTCCACGTCATTGATCAGGGTTTCATACCTGATCATCAGGAAGTTATTTTCAATGAAAGAATTCAATGCCTTGTTATGATCTGCATGCACCATCTGTCTGATGACATAACCGGCCGTGTTCCGCATCTCAAAACTGTATTTTTCCTGCACGGTTGGCAGAGAATTTATAGTTTCGCAGTAACTTTTACCGCCAAAAACATCCTGTTCTGCAAGCAACCAGTCTTCTAAACCTTTTCCATGATAATGCGCACCTGAAATGACTATATCTCGAGGATCTCGAACAATACGCAATCCATGCACTGGCATATCAAAAAGAGCTGGAGGAAAACGAGAACTGTGATTAAAAACCAAAGCTTCAGTCGGGCCCGCCCAATCAGTATCAGTTTCAACTTCAAGGAAAGGTATCTGCAATTGCTCAGACACTTCACGGAAAACACCATTTAGCCAGACTGTTCCAGCTTTATGATAAGCGCCAATACAACGTACTCCACCGCCCGTTGATTGAAACAGAGATTTAATTTTGGATATCATAGCCGATCTTTACTGAGAATGCCCGTGACCAAGCAGCTTCTATCACAGCAACACTCTCAGCACTAGAAGGTAAGGCCGAAATCGATCCGTCAGCGCTTCGCAATAATATATACGGCGTGAACAATCCCCGGAATATATACAAATATGGTAAGGATTAGATTGATCCAAAAGTGTTTACCCAAGCCTTCTTGTAGAAAAACACCAAGTGGCGGCAATAAAATTGCGATAATGTACCGAATAAGATCAATAACTGAACTCACCTAAGCCGTTGTAATTACTCGCACAAAGCAAGTGTAGCGAATATGGGGAAGGATACAAGCCACTGCGTCTCAAAACATTCAACGTTGAGTCAAACGCATCTCAATCCGACGATTACGGCTATAGGCAAAGATATTTTCAGCGGGATCAATAGGCTGATGTTCTCCAAAACCGGCTGCCGCTAGACGCTCCGCAGGCACACCTGCTTCAATCAAGAACCGAACAACACTGATCGCCCTTGCACTAGAAAGTTCCCAGTTACTTTGAAAAAGGGCAGTAGAAATTGGTCGCTTATCAGTATGCCCGTCAACACGAAGTATCCAAGGCAAGTCAGACGGTATATCTTGTGATATCTGAATGAGTGTCTCAGCAAACTTGCGAAGTTCCGCTCTACCCTCTGGCCCCAAGTCTGCCTGGGCACTACTGAAAAGCAGTTCGGAAGCAAAAACAAATCTATCGCCTTCAATCCTAATTTCTGGGCGTGTAGACAAAACCTCTTTTAAGCGGCCAAAGAACTCTGATCGATATCCCGCCAACTCTTCCACCTTACTAGCAAGTGCGCGATTTAACCGACGTCCCATGTCAACAATTACAGCCTGATTTCGCCTATCCCGCTCTTCACTAGCATCAAGCGCTGCCTCTAACCTTCCGAGTTGCTCTCGAAGTACAGAAATATTTGTCTGTAATTGAGCAACCTGCTCTTGAGCCCTTCTCGATATCTCTTGTTCAGCAGCCAGATCCGTACTGACATCACCAAATCGACTACTGAGGTCCGCAGCTTCCGCTTCAAAACGTTCGCGTGCCGCGGTCATTTCAGCGAGACGGGCCTCTGAAATTCCTAGCGCACTACGTGCCGCTGTTAAATCAGCTGACAATTTATCTCTATCAGCATTTGCCGCAGTCAAAGACGCAGAAAGGTCGGCCATACTAGTACGCAGCGCGCTATTCGCTTGTTGCTCAAGTTTCAGAAGGTTGCCAAGTTGAGCAACTTGCCCTCTTAACTCGGCAAGTGCCTGATCGCGGCCGGTAAGCGCCTGGCCTAGGAAAAATTGAGAAAGCACAAACATGGAAAGCAAGAAAATGATAACCAGCAACAAGGAAGACAAAGCATCCACAAAGCCCGGCCAACTACTATCTGACCCCATATTTATACGTCGACGGCTTCCTATCATGAATTGGAAACCTCGTCTGCTCGGCCACCACGGTTATCTAGCCCTGCGGCAATCGTGCGCGAAAGCAGCTTTAGTTCTCCGCGTAACTCATCTGCCAACATTTCAGTTGAACGGCTTTGTTCTTCAATCAATCGTTTGATACCAACATCCAAATTCCGGATATGCTGTTTTGTCGCGTCGTCCATTGCAGGAGCGGCAGGCGCCTCAGGCTTACTTGCTGCCTGAGCCAACTGCGCAATAGCATCTGCTAGCACCTTGTTGGCATCTTCACTTTTCGAGGCCTGTTGAGCCTGCGCGTCCAATCTATCAGACAATCCCGCAAGGGTCTCAGAAACCGCCAACATTGCATCAACTTCTTTATGCCTGCTACCTTCAGATTGCTTCAGCGTACGCTGCAACTTATCAATACCGTCCGCAGTTTGTTCCATCAATGCAGTCATATATGAGCTTGGACTCGCCATGCCA
>JBFOLV010000475.1:0-5504 GCA_040830325.1 Kordiimonas sp.
AATACAAACACAATAAGCTATCTTGGTGCTGACCTAAGCCTAAAGACAACTATCATACCGAACTAATTAGCCCCTACCTCTATAGGTCGGCACTCCCTGCTCTGGCACCCACACATTTCTGGGAGCTTCGCCTGTTTGGAAAAACACATCAATTGGAATACCACCCCGAGGGTACCAATATCCGCCCAAACGTAACCATGTAGGCTGCATCTCATCAACTAAACGCTGTGCTATTCCAACAGTGCAATCCTCATGGAAAGCAGCATGGTTGCGGAAAGACTGTAAAAATAGTTTCAGCGACTTGCTCTCCACGAGCTTTTCATTAGGCACATAGTCCAATACCAAATGGGCAAAATCGGGCTGACCAGTTACCGGACATAAACTTGTAAACTCCGGGCAAGTGAAACGAACGAGATAATCCGTACCTTTTCTGGGGTTTTCAACCATCTCCAACACAGCCTCTTCAGGATTAGTTGGCGCAGCTGTCATTTTCCCAAGCTGACCGAGACCTTGATATATTTTGTTGCTCATTTCAAAGTACCTTTATCCTTGCCTTCCGTAACATTGGCCCCTATGCGCTTTCTCAGCATTCCTGTCAAAAGAAATCTAGTTTCCTGATGTGCCTGCTATGCCTTTAAACAACTGAGTACGCCAATTGCATCTAAAAACCAAAGGCTCACAACGAAATATAATTACTCACAGCAATCATTTTTTATTAGATTCATTCAGTTTTCGTTAATCCGCTTCCTTTATACTTTTTAATACAGGCCAAGAAGTGGCCCAGTCTGCTCCTACCCTTGCGCAGAAGCAGGCAGAAAGGAGAAGAAGTATGTCACCAACACAAACAGCACGTTTCGCCCCCGGTCAAGTCGTTCGCCACAAGCGTTTTGGATACCGTGGTCTCGTCTTTGATGTGGACGCTACCTTTAATCAGTCTCCTGAATGGTACGAAGTTATGGCTGAAGCGTTCCCAAAGAAAGAGCGGCCCTGGTACTATATCTTAGTAGACGGCGAACAACACACCACATATGTGTCAGAGGAAAACTTAAGGCAATGCGAAGAAACCGCATCTTTCGAGCACCCATTGTTGACAAGTTTATTCCGTTTCAAAAAAAGCGGCGACATTGCAAGCCGACTAGTGATGAATTGATACTATCAATAACCAATACAGGCAGTTAAGGGGCTGGTTTAAGGTAATCCCCCTCGTTCCCTTAAACTATTATGGTGATTGAAATTGAAGGGCATGCCCCTTACTGTTGATGGAAACAATCCTATTGAGGCTCCTTCAATGCCCCCATCACCTTTGATTTCAACACACTGGTTGCAGGATAATCTCGAGAATGATCGAGTTGTGCCCATCGATGCTTCTTGGCATATGCCTGCAACTGGCAGAATTGGTGCAGATGAGTTTAAAGAAAGCCTCATACCAGGCGCACTATTCTTCGATATAGACACCATTGTAGATGCAACATCCCAGTTACCCCATACTATGCCTACAGAAGAAAGCTTTGAAAAAGCTATCCGCGCACTAGGCATCTCTAACGATGACACTATTATAGTGTATGATAAGGGCGATATCCCAACAGCTGCCCGTGCTTGGTGGATGTTTCGAGCTATGGGCCATGAAAATGTCTATATGCTGGATGGCGGTTTCTCAAAATGGCAGCAGGAGAAACGTCCAATCACGAATACACTGTCAACACGTGAACCTTCTATGTTCAAAGCAACGTTCAATGCGACCCTATTCAGAGATATTGACGCTGTTTGCACCAACCTAAAAACCAAACAAGCACTAGTTATCGATGCGCGGTCTAAGGGCCGTTTTGATGGCACAGTTCCGGAACCACGTTCAGGTTTGCGTAGCGGTCATATCCCCAATTCAATCAACTTGCCTTTTGACACGCTATATAAGGCTGATGGCACGTTGAAAGAAATAGCAGAATTAAAAGAGATTATTGCCAACGCCCCTATCGATTTGAGCAAACAGATTACAACAAGTTGTGGCTCAGGCGTTACTGCTTGCAATCTTGCCATCGCATTTGCAGCACTAGGAAAGTGGGATGTCGCTGTATATGACGGATCCTGGACGGAATGGGGTGGCAATCCCAAGTTACCAATTCAGTTATAAATCAATATGTATATTTAGAGTTTTCAATGACCAAAAAAACCAATGACACAACACTTGTAACGGCAGGCAGAAAAAAGGAATGGACGCACGGCATCGTAAACCCGCCAATATACCGCGCTTCTACATGCTTGTTTGATACGTACGCTGAATTGAGAGAACGTGTTGCAAACCCTGCTGGCGGTAAGCTTTTCTATGGTCGCAAAGGAACTCCAACACAGTGGGCACTAGCTGACGCAATCTCCGAACTTGAAGGCGGCGCAGGAACAATGCTTTATCCCAGCGGTATTGCTGCAGTAACAAGCGCGATACTATCCCTTGTTAAAGCGGGAGATCATATCCTTATTACAGATAGTGCCTACGAACCAACGAGGTCGTTCGCAAATGGTCTTTTAAAACAGATGGGCGTTTCTACAAGCTACTATGATCCTGAAATCGGAGCAGGTATTGTAGATCTCTTCGAACAAAACACGACCGTTATCGTAACAGAAACACCGGGCTCTTTAACATTCGAAGTACAAGACCTACCTGCAATATGTGAAGCGGCGAAACAACATGATGCATACGTTATTACTGACAACACTTGGGCAACGCCTTTGTTGTTTAACCCGCTCGAGATAGGCGCAGATATTTCAGTACATGCTTGTACCAAATATGTGGGTGGACACTCAGATATTATGCTGGGCACAGCAACGGCAAATCAGCGCACATTCAAGAAGCTACAGCGTACAGCCTTTCAGCTAGGGCATACTGTATCTCCAGATGATGCATCACTGGCGCTACGAGGGCTTCGCACCTTAGGTGTTCGCCTCAAACAACATGAAGAAAATGCTCTCAAAATTGCAGCCTGGTTACAAAACCACGCTGCAGTAGACACAGTACTACATCCAGCTTTTGAAAGCTGTCCCGGTCATGAAATTTGGGCACGAGACTTTGCTGGTTCATCTGGACTTTTCTCTTTTACTCTTAAGTCTGGAGACTACCCTGATACGGCAGCTCTTGTAGATGACATGAAACTTTTCAAGATGGGCTTCAGCTGGGGGGGATTTGAAAGCCTTATTCTGCCAAGTGATCCCACGTCAAATCGTACGGCAGTTGAATGGAAATCAAACGGGCCGCTCATAAGGTTGCACATCGGCTTAGAAGATACTGATGATTTGATCGCAGATTTAGACGCAGGTCTGGCTCGATACACAGCTCATATCAACGCCTAATGTTTACAGCGGTTGAAATAGAAGCGTTAAGCCTGAGTTTGAAGGTTGCTTTCTGGGCAACCCTTCTTGCCTTGCCACTCGCCATCTCAACCGCCTATTTTCTTTCAAGGCGTCATTTCCGCGGAAAGTTTCTTATTGAAACTATTATCCATATTCCGCTCGTTGTCCCACCCGTAGTGGTTGGTTACTTACTGTTAATTACGCTGGCCCCCACTTCCTATATTGGCAGCCTCTTGTCTTCTGCAGGCATAAGCCCTGCCTTCAAATGGCAAGGTGCCGCTATCGCCAGTGGTGTTATGGCATTTCCGCTCATGGTACGCAGCATTCGGCAAGCTTTCGACGCTGAACCTATTCACTACAGTGAAACGGCCGAGACATTGGGCATACCCAAATCAACACATTTCTGGCGGGTCAGTTTACCTCTCGCTTATCAGGGAATACTTTCTGGCACTGTTTTAGGGTTCGCTCGCGCAATCGGTGAATTTGGGGCAACAATTACTTTTGCCGCTAACATTCCCGGCTTAACACAAACTCTTCCCCTCGCGCTCTATAGCGCAGCACAAGCACCTGGAGGTGAAACACCAGCTGCAAGGTTAGCCCTATTATGCTTGATACCAGCTTTAGCAAGCCTAGCTGCTTCTGAATGGCTAAGCCGTAGAATGAAGAGCAAGATGAGCTCGTCATGACCCAAGAAATTTACGACATTAACATCTCATGGCTTCAAAATGATCTTCCGGCTCACGCAAGTTTCTGCATTCAAGCCGGCGTGACAGCGCTCATTGGGCCTTCGGGTGCCGGGAAAACAACGGTCGCACGAATATTGACTGGACTAAAACGACCTACGCACGGTTACATACGCAGAAATCATTACCCTCTATTTGACGACCAAGAAAAGATTAACATCCCTACATCTAAGCGAAAAATTGGTTATGTAAGTCAAGAGCCAGCCCTTTTCCCAACGATGAATGTAGAACAGAACATTCTTATATCGTCAAAGTTATCCGTCGCTGACCTTGAATACCTGTACAACCTTGCAGGCATTGCTGAATTGCTTAGCAGAAACCCTTCCACACTTTCTGGCGGTGAAGCCAGGCGGGTTTCAATCGTCAGAGCGCTTGCGGCAAAACCTCTACTATTGATCCTAGATGAACCGATGAACGGTCTGGACCCTATGAGGCGTAAAAGCCTTCTCACACTAATCCGGCAACTCAGCATTGAAACAGATACACCAACCCTCCTGATTACCCATCAGATCGAAGAGATACTTCTCGCCGCGGACCACGGCGTCTTGATTGCAGACAATCAAACATCTGTAACAGGCCCTATTGAACATGTTCTTTCGGCCCCCCAAACCAGCGAATTGCTTGGCATAGATGATGCTGGATCAATATTGGAGACTGAGGTTTCGAACCGCACAGATGGTCTTTTAAGTGCCACCATTGGTTCCCAAGAAATTTTACTTTCTGACGAGATGGAAAAAATTGGTAGTAGATTGAGATTACGCATCCTCGCCAGAGATATAAGTGTTTCAACAAAACACCTTAAAAATGTAAGCATCCTTAATCAGCTGGAAGGTGTGGTTAGCGAGCTTGTTTTGAAAGAGCAGGATCAGTTGCTCTGTATAGCGCTGAAAGGCTCTGAGCAATCGGTATGGGCTCGCATAACGAATAAATCAATGAAAGCTTTGCAGCTAAAAAAAGGGGACACTGTTTATGCCTTAATTAAGGCTGTTGCGGTCAAAGAAATAATGACTGATGCACCTTAGTGTTCATAAACTGCCGCTAAAAACGTTTCCTGTAACTCAATTGAATAATGTCATTCTTCTGCTCTGATGCAAAACCAATAGTCTCACGCGCCGGTCGTTCACTGTCGATATGCAGATACTCTAGCAAAATCATATCCTTCTTAAACACGTCCGCGGTTATCGCCGCTGTAAAAGATGTACCATCTTCATTATTGTTATCGTATTTTTCAAACGAGTTATCGGTCGTACCAAACCAATCAAAACGTGCAGTGAACCGGAATCGGTCAAGTTTCTTCGTTGCCAAAATAAAACCGGCATCATAATCGACATCAACATACCGTCTGCCGCCACGCCATATCCCACCCATTTTGGTGTTTCCATGCATGTACTGGGAAATCAGCTTAATTTCGTTAGGTAAATC
>JBFOLV010000476.1:0-16685 GCA_040830325.1 Kordiimonas sp.
ATTGTCGGGATAGAGCGCACACCAAAACCCGTTGGCGTTTCAGGGTTTTCATCAATATCCATCTTAGCGATTACAACGTCATCGCGCTCGCCAGAGATTTCTTCGAGAACCGGACCAATCATCTTACAAGGGCCACACCATGGCGCCCAAAAGTCTAGCAAAACTGGTTTCTCTGACTTGAGAACCAATTCTTCAAAATTGTCATCTGTAACGGTAATAGTGGCCATAGTCTTTACTCTTTCTAATCATGCTCAAAAGCAAATATGTCCCGCGTTTCATATCTCAGTGCGGCGTTCGTAGGCTAAAGTAAGAAGCCTATGGTTCAGGGTCAAGGTTTAGTAACGAATGAGTGATAATACACCATATATGCCCTACATACCGCTTGCGTTAAGTGCTTCATCCATCAAGGATTTTGGTAATTCCATTAAGTTTGCCGCATCAGTCCACAACAGCGCCGCTCGCACAGTTTTATCTGGATAAACCTGCTCCAAAGCACGCACATATAACCCCATCTGACGCAGGTAAACTGGGGCGACGCCAGCACTATCCTTAGGTGGCGGTCGATTCGTCTTAAAATCAACAACCTGTACTTCGTCTGCTGTCACAACAAGTCGGTCAACCTGCCCAGAGATTGCGCGCCCCGACACGATACCTGCGATAGGTACTTCCGCCCTACTATCAACCCCAAAGATTGCCCCAAATGCTTCGTCCTCTAGTAGGGACGCGACTTCTCGCCAGAGTGAAAAGCGTGTTGTTTTTTTCCAGTCAGCAGCGTGCCTGGCAAGGTACCTAAGGGCGGCCTCCTCTCGCAAATCTGGAGCCATCGAAGGCAACCACTCCAGCATTGCGTGAATAAGTCGGCCACGACCAAAGCGTTTTGCGTCCGTCCTTACCAGAGGGCTTGATACGGCCGGTTCTTCATCCGGACGGGACGGTGCAAGCGGTTTGGCGGGTGTTGGCTCGTCTGGCATAGGCTTAAACAACCACCCCGGTGCCTCATAGCTTTTGATTTCGCGCACATCATCAGTAACCATCGGCACTGGTGCCTGTTGGGCAACTTCATATCTGAGTGCTTGCCGTTCTCCATCCAGTGGCACCTCAACAGCACCTAACCTCCCAAAGCCTTCTTCGATGGAACGGAACCAACAATCTTCGTTTGGCTCCTCTTTCCCGCGCCAACCTGAAATATAGAGTCGGTCCTCTGCTCGCGTGAGTGCAACATAGAGAAGCCTTCTGTATTCAGCCAGCTGCTTGGCTTTCACATCAGCTTTCAGGCTTTCTATCATCTCCAGCCCTTTACCGGGCGAAGTCCAAAGCGGGACATCCGGTGCACCTTCTATCGCGCTTTTGATCGGTAAAATCCTTGTATCGCGCCCTACATCCGGCAAACCGACAAGATCAGCAAGAAACACAATGGGGGCCTGCAACCCCTTGGCACTATGTGCTGTCATAATGCGTACATTGTTACCGGCTGCTTCAAGATCACGCTTAATTTGTAGATTGCCTTCGTCAACGCCGTGCACAAACGACTGCATAGATGCAGACGCCGTGAGTTCAAAGCGCAAGGCTTCTTCCAGAAGCTCATCAACAGGATCGTGTATCTCATCACCCAACCGAGCAACTAGCCGCTGCCGGCCACCTAAGTCTGTCAGTACATTACTAAAAAACTCAAAGGGTGTTTTAAGATCTACGCCGCTAGCAATTGCACTCAAGAATGTGGCAGCCGAAGCAAACCGATCCTCGCGCTTGCGGCGCAGTAGTGCCTGCCACAGCGTTCCTTTGCGGCCATGCGCCAAATCAAAAAGCGCCTCATCATCCAAGCCAATGAAGGGGCCTTTCAACACCGTTGCCAAACTTAAATCATCGCTCGGCAACAATGCGAAACGCGCCAGCACCAAAAGGTCCATAACGGCTAGCTCATCAGTGAGCACCATCCGATCTCGGCCTGCCACAGGAATACCCATCACCTTAAAGGCACGCACTAAGTGGTCAACAAAACCCGTACGGCGCCGGACCAGTACAAGGATATCACCGGCGGAGATTGCTCGGCCCTGTGCGGGCAACATCTCGCCGTCTGTGATCATTTCATGCACACGCCTAGCGATACGCCACGCTGTGCGTTCTTCAGCGTCATCTACACTTTCCTGAGCAAGTGGCAGTGCCCATTCAGGTGTATCCTCTGTCTCTTTAACTTTTGGTGCTTCTAGCGGCCAAAGCTCCACAAGGCCGGCCTGCCCTTGTCGAATAAAATCATGCTGTACACGCTCTCGGTCTGGTGACAGCCCAATCGCTGCTCGGGATTCTTTGTCAAAAATGGCATCAACCAACGACAAAACAGCTTCCCCAGACCTGAAAGATAGATTAAGCGGCACGTTTTCCGCAGGCTTCCCCGCATCAGAAGCTTTGCGAAACACCCTGTCACGTGCTGCGATAAATTCCTTGGGGTCAGCGCGCTGAAAAGAAAAGATGGATTGTTTTGCATCCCCCACCGCAAATAAAGTCCGATCGGCTTCCCGAGCACCCTCACCTGAGAAAAACTCCGATGACAAAGCCTCCACCACGCGCCATTGGTCTCTGTTCGTATCTTGTGCCTCATCCACAAGTATATGCTCAACAGCGGCATCCAGCTTGAACAAAACCCATGGAGCTACTTCTTGGTTTGAAAAAAGATGGACTGTGCTTTTGATCATGTCATTAAAGTCAACAACACCGCGCTCTGTTTTGTTGCGTTGATACCGATTTAACTGCTCTAGCCCCAAGATTAGTAGCGCACCAGTCGCATGAGCGGCCTTAAGCCTGAGAAGCGTATCTGCGATGCGCACAAGGCGATTTTGTTCCTTCTCAATAACATCCTCAAGATCAGGGGCGGCTTTAAGTACAGCCTTGGTCGCAACCGTTTTTCGTGGCGCACCATCCTTGGTTAGGAACACAAGCTTATAAACATCAAACACACCAGGTCGTTTTGCTAGATCAGCATGGACGAAAGCAGCAATAGCTTCACCGCGTCCTTTGTCTGACTTAGAGCCACCTAGCAAGGCCCCAGATAGTGAACCTATCCCCGCAATATCAAAAGAGGCGTCATAAACGGCCTGCAAAACCACCTGCTCAGAGGTATTGCCTGGTGTGAGATCAAGAGCCCGATAAACGGCCGCGATAATACCATCTGGACCGTAGGCGGCCTCAGCCGCCAGTAACACCGGCGCCTCAAACGACAAGCTATCAATCACTTCATCAAATGTGTTTTCTGTGACAAGCCGAGCGACCACCGACAGTGCTTCTTCAAGCTTTTTATTACCCCGTTTGCGCGTGCTCGCGAGCATTTCATCCTTAGCACTGCGCATTAGATCTTTGGCGTCTGCTTCATCAATGCCTTCAAACCCGGGGGTCATTTCCGCCTCAAGGGGAAAACGACCAAGAAGTGCCTGACAAAAACTATGGAAAGTTTGAATTTGTAGTCCGGGTGATAGGTCTAGAACCTCGGCGAACAACTCTCGCGCCCTAACCAGCATTGCTTCGTCAGGATGCTCCTCTGTTCGCCTATTTATTTCTGCGGCCAAGGCATCATCGGGCATTAAGGCCCAACGACCCAACTCCGCAAAAATGCGGTTTTTCATTTCAGCCGCTGCAGCTTTGGTGAAAGTTAGACAAACAATGTGCTCTGGCCGCGTACCTGTAAGCATGAGCCGCAGCACCCGCGCTGTTAAAACATGTGTTTTGCCCGTACCCGCAGAGGCACCCACCCAAGCCGTTAAATCCGGGTGTGTCGCCCGCGCTTGTGCGTCCGTCATGCGTGGTTTACCTGAGGCTACAGTCACGCTTCTGTCCCTTCATCAAATGGGTCTGCACCACCTCGCCATTCTTTTACGCGCGCCAGATGATCATAATCCCCGTAACCAGCCTCAGATGGCTTGGGATTAGATAAATAGGGTGTGTTTACATTTGAAAATTCATCAACAAGTTTGCGCAGGCCCGCATCCGCCACCTCAACAGTGTGCTTAATATCTTTCACCGGCCTTACTTGCCGTTCCACGGGGTCGCCGCCCTTAAGTTCCCAGAAGATCAAGTCCTGTACTTCACCAGATAGTGGTGTAAAGCCGCCGTGCTCCAGTAGCCACGCTTCTAATGGCAACTGAGGCGCAAAGCCCGCAGCCACTCGTTTTGCTGTCGGAACATTGCCTGTTTTATAGTCAATAATCTCATAACTACCGTCTTCAAGACGCTTATCAATTCGGTCGGCGATAGCGAACAGCGAGAAGTCTGTACCAGCAAGTGTGACCGTCCCCTTCTGTTCGACAGCAGCTACCTCATAGCGCTCAGATCGCTTTTTCTCGTTTGCAACAAACCATTCCGCAATATGCTCAAACCTCGGCCACCAAAAAGCATAAACTGCTGGCTGGTTGATAACCGGCTCAAAAACGCGGCGACCTACTGCAAGTAAACGCTTTAGCCCCTCTTCCTCATACTTCGGGCCCTTCTCTGACAGGAACAACTCCAACGCTTTATGAAGAAGTGTGCCTTTTTTTGCTGCATTCGGTCTGTCATCAATAGGATCCAAAACTCTTAGGCCAAGTATCTTTTTGGCATAAAGCGCATATGGATCACGCATCCAGGTTTCCACCTGTGTAACCGACAATTTTTTAGGGCGCGCAGCCACCGGTGGTTTTGGCGCTGGCGGCGCAAGTTGCGGTTCTTTCTTTGCGGCTGACAGAGCATTTGCGTAATCTAGATATTCATTCGCCGCTGGTATTGGCCGACCAGCAAGTGCTTCCAGTCTAAACCACCAACGGCTTGGTACTGTTGGTGAGCCATCAACTTTTTCAGCACGCGTTAAAAATACTGTGCCGCCCGAAGCCGCTTGCACAAAGTCATGAGCGGACTGTCCTGTGCGCCTTTCAAGAGGAGGCAACCCGAACGCCGCGCGCATGGGTTTGCTCATCCAGGGGTCACTTTTAATGTCACCCGGCCACACGCCTTCATTCAAACCACCAAGGATCATCACGTCCGCACGCTGCAAACGGGCTTCAAGTGGCCCCCAGATGCTGAGGCGAGGGTGTCTGCGCCACACGGGGCGCACCATAATGGGTGCAAGCATTTCTGCAAACAAAGCCCCATAGCCTTCAGCAGCAATGCCTGTGAGAGGCCCTGTTTCCTCTATCAGTTCAGAAAGGCCTTCAGCCAGCGCGTGACCTGCTTCTCCCGCCCATAATGTTTCAGCGCCGGTTTTTTCTTCAGTTGCCGACAGCGCCTCTGCACACTCAATATGTATGCGTAAAACTTCATCCAGGGTCGTACCGCCCTCAAAAGCAACGCATAATGGCTGAAGGGTCATAATGGCCTTCTGCAAAATACAAAGCTCTGTTTCACTAAATTTAGCCTTACTGTCCGCTGCTATTTCAGTTGCACGCGCGAGCAACCCATCCAACCCACCTGCCGGACGTACACCCCGCAGTACTTCTTGATCAAGCAACCGCGCGAACTCAAGATACTCTGGTCGTTCAGTACCCAGCGCAACCATTGGGTGCTGCAGCAATGAAAGCAAAGGCACAGGCGAAAAATTGTCCGCAACCGCTGTCGCTATAAGCCCCAGCAGCCGGCCAGGCACAGTGTTGAGCGCCCTATCACCGCCACTATCGTCAATATCAATATGCCAGCGTCCAAGGCTTGCGCGCACATAACGCGCTAACTGTCTATCCGGGGTAACAAGTGCAGCAGTCTTGCCGGGCGTTTCCAAGGTTTCCCGCATCAGGCTTGCAACAGCGTCAGCCTCTTCACGGCGGGTGGGTGCTGTTATCGCGCGCATGCCATCAAACAGCTGTGCATCTGGCATCTGGCTATAAGGCTGCTCCCGCCATGTACGCGTTAAGGCTGACGGCAACAAAGCCGCTTTTATATAGTTATATCGTTCCGTGGTTTTCCTCGTTCCATAGGGCCACGGCGCTACCTCATGCCGCGATACACCCATTGTATCCAGCAGGCTTTTCATAGCTGTTTGTGGGTGTGTTGGATCAATCAATTCCCAACAACTATCCGTAACGGTGAGGTCAAAGCCGGGCAAAACCACCATGCCACCGGGTAACCGCGCCACAGTTGAAAGCAGGTGGGCTGTTGCTGGCACTGATCCTGTGGACCCTGCTGCGATAATTTTGCCCTCAGGCGGTTTCGACGACCATGCCTCAGCCAACATGCTTAGCATTTTGTCTCGCCTCGCAACTGGGTTTTGCGCCCCTTCTGCCTCTAGGATTAGTGGCCAAGTCTGGGTGACGATCTTGAGGAAATTGAGCGTCACATCCCAGTGATGGGCAAGCTCAGCGGGCACCAAATTCACAAGCTCAGCATAGTCGAGCCCTTCAGTATCCACTTGATCCATCAAGCGCGCGAGTTCCGTTGATAAACGCCAACCTTGAGCTGGCGCGAGTGTGGTACCGCCAAAAGCACGGCCAAGGCCACCCCAAGCCATAACTTGTTGCATCAGAAGTGCTTGTCGTCGCGCTGGTGTAATAGCCGGCAACAGATCAGAAGGATCAATATTTAAGCCAGCCCCCAAGAAGCTAACTTCATCTTCATCCACATCTCCTATGGGCCGCATAACAGGCAATAATGTGGTTTTATGCTCTAAAATACGAAGAAATGCTTCCTGCAGAGAACGCTGCGCCCTTCTGTTCGGCAACAAAACGGTCATCTCGGAGAGTGCCAGCGGGTCATTACCCGCCATGGCAAGCAGCCCTTCCGCAAGCGCATCAACAAACGAAACCGAAGGATCAATGCTATATAGACATGGGTCGGCCACAGGTTACATCGCCCCAATCATAGCGAGTTTATCTTCCGCTGCTGCAATTGCCTCAGGCGTACCTACATGCATCCAGTGACCATCAATCACCAATCCATATAGTCGGCCCGTCGACGCGGCTTTTCTAAATACAACTCTATTGGACCATGAACCTTCAGGCGTACCTTCATATAAGTGAGGATTAATCAGTAGCACACCGCCAAACACATAAGGCGCAGTTGCTGCTTCATCTCTGAATTTAAGAGGACAAGCACAGTCACAATCATCAGCAAAGAAATCACCAACGCCTTCATAACCAAGCGCTTCTGCTTTGGGGATCAGTAGAAGGAGGACATCCATTACTGCTGGGTTCCATGCCTCTTTCAAGCGCGCAAGATTAGACTGTTTCCCGTCCACCCAGAGTGCATCACCGTTTAGAACGAAAAAAGGATCAGGGCCAAGTTTAGGTAAAGCCTTCTTAACACCTCCGCCAGTCTCTAGAAGTTCATCTCTTTCATCAGAGATCAATACCGCCCCGGTCTCAACTCTATCCTTTAGTGCGTTCTCAATTTGATCCGGTAGATGGTGTACGTTAACCACCGTTCTTGTTGCAGAAACTTTATCAATATGCTCGAGCAACCGATCTAACAGACTTTTACCATTCACTTTTGTAAGTGGCTTAGGCAGCCTATCTGAAAGTGTACCCATACGGGTCCCTTTCCCTGCTGCCATGATCATGACTGACTGACCGACGCTCATAGTTTCATGCCCGTAAGGCGACTCTGCCAATCACTTCCGCCCTTAATGGAGACAATACGCGCTTCATCTTCACCGGTAGCGGCACCTGCCGGGCGTTTCAATGAAATTTCGAGTGCGTCTTGCCACCAATCCTCCGGCATGCGATCAGGCCACTCAACAAGTAACAATGCCCCACTTCGGTCATCATCGAGGCCCAGATCATAGACTTCATCTGGTTCTTTTATGCGGTATAAATCTGTATGATATATGGAACAGTCATCTGTGTCGTACGTTTGCACCAAAGTGAATGTAGGGCTTGGTACTTCAGCCATCTGGTCGCCTAAACAAGCGCGAATGAATGCGCGAGCAAAAGTCGTTTTTCCAGCACCCAAGTCACCAGTTAAAGCTACCAAATCTCCTGCACCTAAATGGTCCGCCAAGCGCGCCGCCAGCTTTTCCACATCCGCCTGACCTGAACAAGAAACTTCCATCACTGATTACTACTCTTATTGGGTTATTCGTCTTCATCAACCGGTTGGATACGTGGTAAAACGCAGGTAAGCAACAAACCTTCATCCTCGTAGGGTGCTAAGCTCGTTTCCCCAGCATGGAGGGTAACGATACTGCGCACCAAAGACAGGTCGAGGCCGGTTGTACTTCTGCCGCCTGGTGACGCACCCATTCCAACAGCAGCGACAATTCTGTCTCTTTCACTTGGTGCCAAACCTGAATCAACATTGCAAATTGAAACACTTACGTCTTGGTCATTCGCTTCCATAGAAATAGTAAGCTCACCGCCATATCTTGCAAAGCTGAGCATAGACGACACCATATTATAGAAAGCCTGTTTCACACGGCGTTCATCAGCTTCTATAGTGCCAACGGTTTCAGGACAATCAAGCAACAAAACAATATCAGATTTACGCGCTAAATCTTGTGCGAGTGACGCAGCTTCTCGCATGGCCTCAGAAACATCTGTATCTGTGATGGAGAGACTGACTTCACCAGCCTCAATCACGGCAAGGTCTAATACGTCTGAGATAAGAGATTTCAATTCGCCTGATGCACTCAGTATGTTTTTTACATACTCTCCCTGGCGTTCGTTCAATTCTCCAAATATCTTCTGGTCGAGCATCTCTGCAAAGCCTGAAATTGAGTTCAGTGGTGTCCGAAGCTCATAAGACATACTTGTGATAAATTCACTTTTAAGTCGGTCCGCCGCTTCTAGGGCATTGGACCGCTCACGGAGCGCTCGTTCTACTTTAAAGGAGTCTGTAATATCACTCTGCGTAAGCATCACACCGCCATCAGGAAGCGGCACAATGGCACAGTCTACAACGACGCCGCTACGCTGTAGGAGACGCCCTGTTTTATGTTTACGCTCAGCCACCCAGGCAGCCAAATCTGAGATAAAATGTTCCTCATCATCTTCAATTTGGTTCTTTTCCTGAAGCATGGAAACAAAGTCAGTTAGGTGTGGGCCACTCTCAATCTCTTCCTTCTCTAAATGCCACAGCTCCAGAAAAGACGGATTGGATAGCTGTAGCCTTCCATCTGTCCCAAACACAGCCACACCTTCGCGCATGTTGTCCAGCGTCTCCTGCTGCACTGCCATCAATGTGTTATAGGAACGTTCGAGAGCTAAACTGTCTGTCACATCTTCGAAAAGAATAAGCAATCCGCCCAGTGGGTGTGGCTGTGTAACCACTCGGTGTGCAGTGCCATCTGGCATATGCCACATCTCCTCGAACGGCTCTAGAAGCGTGGTGTAGTGCTTTAAAATACTGGCTTTCCATTTTAGAAAATCAATCTGTTCTGGCAAACGGCGCTTATCCCGCATCGCATCAAGCAGCTCACCGTGCATAATCTCTGCTGATAAGCGCTCTTCACTTACGTGACTGAGCCTCGCAAAGGCGCTGTTATAAAAACGCAGGGTTTGGCCCGGACCAAAAATTGCCACAGGGCTTCGCAGCCTGTTCAAAGTCTCTGATTGAGATTCCAAAACACGCGCAAGCTCGGTTAACGCCTCTTCTTCACCCGTAACGTCGATCGCAATTGAAAGTACGTTGCCGCGGGCATCTAGCGGTGTGTTCGTAACAGCAAATGCCCTTCTCTGGCCTTCGATAACACCAAACCTGCGCTCCCTTACAGGATGACCCATTTCCCGTGCTTTTCGGACTGCGCTCTGGCTGCCACGACCAAACAATTCAAGCCGCTGATCAATGACTTCAGCACTGTTTTTGGCATCCACCGCGCCAACATATGCACTATTTACCTCAACAAGTGCATTGTCTTCAGCTCTAATCCAAACAGGGTACGGCAAACTATTGAGAGCGTTCGCCAAATCCTTCATCTGCAATTCCATAGAGCGCACACCCTGACGGCGAGAACTCCCCGGTTGGTCGATCGCTTCCTCCAACCATAAAATACCGTAAGGCCATCGCGCATCCTTTGACGGTAACCACTGCATATCGATGATCAAACGAGACAGAGACCGACCTCGATCAATAATCAGTGGCCCTACAACTGAACTACTGTCCTGCAAACCCTGTTTGATGGTTTCTATGGTGTCATAAGGCAAACCTTTACCGCCTGTCGCCGTAAGGTCGCTCAAATTCGTTACTGTGTCTGGGAGTCCAATAAGAGCAAGCGCACCAGAATCCGCTTGCAAGCGGCCATCAGGCCATATCCAGATAGGATACCGGTGGTCCGTCTTGATCATTGTATCAAGAAAGTCAGCTAGATCCCGAAGGGACTGCGCGCGGTCATTCATTCGGCCTGCACGCCAAAAGGCGTATAGACTAAGACCAAACCAGATAAGTAGAACAATCGCAACAACGGCCCATATGACCATTGAGCTGCCAGTTCCCTCCAGCATATGCGGTTTCCTCCCCTCGCCTTACCCATGTTTACGTTAGAAAACAGTAAAGCGAAGGAAGAGTAACCTTGTTGCTGGCTCAGGACAAGGTATCCAAAGCCAAGATATTGTATTTAAATGCCAAACTCTGACTTTAGAGCATCAACCAGATCGGTACGTTCCCAAGAGAAACCGCCATCTTCTGTCGCTGATCGCCCAAAATGACCATAAGCCGCTGTACGCTCATAAATTGGGCGGCTAAGTGACAGATGCTCTCTAATGCCGCGTGGGCTTAAGTTCACCAACTCCTGCAACACAGTTGCTAGACGCGCTGTATCTACTTTTGGGTTCCCCCAAAGATCAACATAGAGAGCTAGAGGCTTTGAAACACCAATCGCATAAGCCAATTGAATTGTACAGTTGGCTGCGATACCAGCTGCCACAACATTCTTCGCAAGATAACGTGAAGCGTATGCTGCCGAGCGATCAACCTTGGTAGGATCTTTACCGGAGAATGCACCACCACCATGCGGCGCAGCACCACCATATGTGTCAACAATGATCTTACGACCAGTAAGGCCGGCATCACCATCAGGACCACCGATTACGAAGTTACCCGTTGGGTTTACATAAAACTCATCCTCAGGGCACATCCAGCCTTCAGGCAAAACCTTTTCAACATGACCACGCACCAAGTCACGCAAATCAGCTTGGCTTACACCGTCCTTGTGCTGAGTAGAAACAACAACACTTGTTGCAGCAACCGGGCGACCATCAACATACTTGAGTGTCACTTGGCTTTTGCTGTCTGGTTCAAGAATAGAGGAACCATTCCCAGCGTGGCGTTCTTCAGCAAGTGATCGCAGTATCCGGTGTGAAAAATCAATCGGTGCAGGCATCAGGCTCGGAGTTTCGTCACACGCATAACCAAACATAATGCCTTGGTCACCAGCGCCTTCATCTTTATTGCCAGATGCATCAACGCCCATTGCAATATCAGCTGATTGCTCATGAAGATAGTTATGGAACTCAGCCTTTTCCCAGTGGAAACCTTCTTGCTCATAGCCAATATCTTTTACGGCATTACGCGCGACTTCTTCCACATCTGCAGACTTAATAGTTTCAGGCCCACGAACCTCGCCAGCGACAACAATACGGTTGGTAGTTACCAATGTTTCAGCTGCCACACGGGCTTCGGCTTCCGCACCCAAATATAGATCAACAATGCCGTCCGAAATACGGTCAGCAACCTTGTCTGGGTGGCCTTCTGAAACTGATTCGCTAGTGAAGAGATATTCACTCATACGGGTATCCTCCGCGGTAATTTTTGTCTTTTCAACGAGGTTCATAAAATGAGCCCTCTAGTAACGATAATGCTCAGGTTTAAATGGACCCTGAACTTTCAGGCCAAGATAATCCGCCTGATCTTGAGTAAGTTTTGTAAGTTTCGCGCCAAGCTTGCCAAGGTGAAGAGTAGCCACTTTTTCATCAAGATGCTTCGGAAGCACATAAACCTCTTTACCGTAGCTCGTGTGGTTATTCCAAAGCTCAATCTGTGCAAGTACTTGGTTGGTGAACGAAGCTGACATAACAAAGCTTGGGTGGCCAGTCGCACAGCCAAGATTTACTAGGCGCCCCTTAGCAAGAACAATTAGACGTTTACCGTCTGGGAAAACAACTTCGTCAACCTGTGGCTTCACTTCTTCCCATGTATAATTTGCTAGAGATGCAATTTGGATTTCGCTATCAAAGTGACCGATATTACAAACAATCGCGCGGTCTTTCATTTCGCGCATATGCTCAAGTGTAATTACGTCTTTATTGCCGGTTGTAGTCACAAAAATATCGCCAGTCGCGGCAACATCTTCCATTGTTGTAACTTCATAGCCTTCCATAGCAGCCTGAAGGGCACAAATTGGATCGATTTCGGTTACCATCACCCGCGCGCCTTGACTGCGTAGAGATTCAGCGGACCCTTTACCAACATCGCCGTAACCGCAAACAACTGCAACTTTACCAGCGATCATAACATCTGTTGCGCGCTTAACACCATCTACAAGGCTTTCGCGGCAGCCATATAGGTTGTCAAACTTAGACTTGGTAACACTATCATTCACGTTGATCGCAGGCACAAGAAGGCGGCCTTCTTTCGCCATCTCATAGAGACGCATAACACCCGTTGTTGTCTCTTCCGAGATACCACGTACATCATCCATAAGTTCTGGGTAATCGTCGTGCATAATCTGAGTAAGGTCACCACCATCATCAAGAATGATGTTTGGAACCCAACCATCAGGGCCTTTGATTGTTTGATGAATACACCAAATGGCTTCTTCCTCTGTTTCGCCTTTCCATGCAAAAACAGGGATGCCAGCTTCTGCCATCGCGGCAGCGGCCTGATCCTGAGTAGAGAAAATATTACAGCTAGACCAACGCACCTCAGCACCAAGAGCCGTCAGAGTTTCAATTAGCACTGCCGTTTGAATTGTCATATGCAAACAACCCGCAATGCGTGCGCCCTTTAGAGGCTGGCTTTCGCCATACTCATCACGCAGAGCCATAAGGCCTGGCATCTCGGTCTCAGCAATATTGATTTCTTTGCGGCCCCATTCAGCTAGGGAAATATCTGCAACTTTATAGTCAGTCATGACTGCTCCTGCTCACTCTAGGAATTCTCATTATTGAAGGTGTACTGAACACCTAAACGTAAAGTGATAATAGCAGGTAAAGAAAAAAGATAAAGTTTTCTTTATATAATATTTGTTTGATATTTCATTTTAGAGCAGCTGCCACCTATTCGCCTTCACCGAACATATCTTTTATCAGGTCCACCAACGTAGAAAGTGCACCTTCCGCGTCTTCCCCAATCGCCGAAACAGCAACAGTGTCCCCCTTGGCTGCCCCTAACATCATCAACCCCATGATAGAAGTACCAACAACGCAGGTGTCACCCTTACATACTTCAATCTTCGCGGAAAATCCGCCCGCCGTTTTCGCAAATAAGGCGGAAGCTCGAGCATGAAGACCGCGGCGATTAGCGATCTCTACTTGTTCAGAAATTTTTTCACTCATACTAGATGCGCTCTATCCGCCAAGCACTTGGCTAGCAACATTGATATACTTAAGGCCAGCTTCCTTTGCGGCTTCAACGGCGTCAGCAAGCTCTGCGCCCCGGCGTACGCTTGCTAGTTTGATCAACATTGGCAGATTGATGCCAGCAATCACCTCTGTTTTGCCCTTCTCCAGTAAGGAAATAGCAAGATTAGAAGGTGTGCCGCCAAACATATCGGTCAAAAGCACAACACCGCCACCAGTATCTACTTCTTGAACAGCATCCATAATGTCCTGGCGGCGACGTTCCATATCATCATCAGGCCCAATACAAATCGCGCGTAATTGCTCCTGAGCGCCCACCACATGCTCTGTCGCAGAAACAAACTCATCTGCAAGCCGACCATGTGTTACAACCACCATTCCAATCATTAGGTATCCCTTATTCTTTCGCCCTAAGGCACTTATCCTTGTAACAAACTAATGTTTTTCCGACCGTTCGCCAAGTAATTCACGGTGGTATAAATTTACTGCCATGTCATCAATAGCGCTGTCACCCGCTACAGCTTCAGCAACTGCCACCGAACGATGTTTACCGCCCGTACAGCCAAAAGCTACTGTTAAATAAGATTTTCCTTCATCACGGTATCTAGGCAATAGAAATGAAAGTATGTCATGCACCTTACTTACAAAGGGGCCAAAACCTTCATCAGCGCGCACATAGTTAGCCACTTTTTTATCGCGTCCAGTTAAAGGACTAAGCTCCTCCACATAATATGGATTCCTTAGAAAGCGCACATCCAAGACAATGTCCGCATCTCTCGGCACCCCTTTTGAGAAGCCAAACGACATAAAAGTTACAATCAGTCTGGGCTGGTTACTGCCCGCAAATCGTCTGCGAATAATCCTGCGTGTGTCGGCCGCTGATCTTGAACTCGTATCAATGATACCATCAATATAGTTTCGTACGACCGCCATCATTTCTCGCTCTTGTTTAATAGCAGTGCGCAGTAATCGTCCTTCACCAAGCGGATGAGGTCGTCGTGTTTCTGAGAAACGCTTTTTCAGCACCTCCACCGAGGCATCCATAAACAACACATGAAGATGAACATCATTTCTCGCTCGCACCCGGCGAACTGTTTCCACAAAAAGATCTGGAGAAAAATGTAAGGTTCTTGAATCAATGCCTATTGCGATTGATCCTTCGTCAGTAGTTGCCAAAGAATCTTCAATCAGGCTTTCCACCATCGTCAGCGGTAAATTATCCACCACCTGATAACTGATGTCTTCGAAAGCGTGCAAGACCGCTGATTTTCCCGCCCCAGAAAGGCCGGTAACGATAACGAGCTGTCGCTTTTCACTATCTGTACCTGAAGTCGTAACTTGCTTGGTTGTCATCACTTCCCCCCGGATGAGACCAAAATATTATGCTTCTGGTCCTGTGTTTCCAATGCGCGTCGTATCCTTCACCGCCAACTCTATTTTAAGTGGGGTGGAAACTTCAAATGCATTTAACATAATGCGTGGAATTTTTTTTCCGCAAAGCTCTTCAGTGGCATATTCAGGCAACCGGGGCACAGAATCAGAGGCCACCAAATCGACAATCAAGCTGATAAAACTGCTTCCCGTAACTGGGGTAGACAACAACCCTAATCCTCTGACCTCCATGTACCCGCGCAGTGCGGCAGGAGCCATTGCCTTCAAACCTTTTGGACGAGGATAGACAATCACTTGATCATCAGCCACGAGGGTTGCGCGCCTGTCTACCAACCTGAGTGCAAGATCGGATTTACCGCTACCCGACGCACCGCGCAGCAAAACACCATGCCCCGCAACGTCAACGACTGTTCCATGCAGAAGTGTATGAGTGGTACCCTCCGCCATATTAGCCCCTAATAACCTTCATCAACTTGCAACCGGTAATGAAACAGTAAATCTTGCACCAAGAATTTCATCACCTTCGCCTTTACGGTTTTCAACGGTAATTCTACCACCATGTGCCTCAATGACTTGTTTGCAAATTGCCAGCCCCAAACCAGAATGCCCGCCGAAAGCTTCTTTATCCGGTCGCTCTGAGTAAAATCTTTTAAAGACCTTGTCTTCTGCACCCGCGGGTAGCCCAGGCCCTTCATCTTCTATGCAGAAAACCACAAATCGACCCTTAAGCGACAAATCAATCCAAACCGTCCCGTTTTCAGGGCTAAAGCTCAGGGCATTATCTATAAGATTACGCCAAACCTGTCCTAGCCTTGCATCAATGCCTCGCACCAGAAACACACCTGCTTCCGGGTCAGAAAGAGAGAGTTTCACGCCCTCTGGTAAACGTGTTGTCCGGTAGATATCAGCGAGTGCGCCGATCATTGTACCAAGGTCCAATTGATCCATCGTGCCACGAGTTAACTCTGCGTCCAAACGCGACGCATCAGAGATATCAGTAATCAACCGGTCGATACGCCTGACATCATCCTCAAGAATAGCAAACAACTTATCCCTGACTTCAGGCTTGTTTGCACGTTGCAAGGTTTCAAGCGCACTGCGCATACTGGAGAGTGGGTTCTTAATTTCATGCGCCACGTCAGCCGCGAAGCGTTCAACAGCATCAATCTGATTGTAAAGGGCTCTCGTCATGTCGGATAATGATCGGGACAGGTCGCCAATCTCATCCAACCGACCCGCAAACTCCGGGATGTTTTTCTCTCGGCCAATACCACGGCGTACGCGTTCAGCAGCCCGCGCCAAGCGCCGTATCGGGCGTACAAGTGTCCGACCGAGAAAGAAGGACAGCAAAAGTGTTACACCAAGTGCGCCGACAAACACTTTTACTGTCAGCATCTGTTCAGCACGCACAATTTGATCAATGTCATTTGTTTGCGCGGTTAGCAGCATAACTCCAAGTACACGGCGGAAGCGCTGTACCGGCACCGCAATATTAATCGCTAAACGCCCATCATCACGCATACGCACTTGTGTAGTGGGCTCACCCATCAAGGCCGCTGTCACTTCTGTAAAGTCTTCGCCGCGAACTGTTGGTCCATCAATACTGGCCGGCGCTTCTATCTGCTGAGCAAAACGGTCCAAGAAAGAATGCAAACCCTCTATAAAGCGCTCTTTTATAGTAGGCTCGTAATCTATGCGAGGGAGCGGCTCTTCGACCAAGCGTTTATCACCAGCCAAAAATAGACTATCCGCCATTAAGGTGCCATCACTCGCAAAAACCCGTGCCCGGTTTTCGGTTGGACCAACCAACCGAGTGATAATGTCTCGCGCAGGCGC
>JBFOLV010000477.1:0-4069 GCA_040830325.1 Kordiimonas sp.
AGGGATGTCCATTGCATTGGCCGTGTCGATAATTTGATGATAGAAGTCATGCCCCACACTGGTTCTAAGTAGCGAATAACTGTGGGAACCAGGGGCCATGGGGGTTAGTTCCTGATAGTTTTTCTCTCGCACGCTTGTAGGGGTTTCTTTAAAAACACTAAACTCAAACTCCATACCGGTAAGTACCGAGAACCCCATGCTCTCTGCCTTGTCACATACTGATGACAAGATCGCACGGGGACAAAATGGTATGTATTTGTCTGAAAAAGACGCAAGGCAAAAAGGTACGTTGTTTTCGTGGGGGAGTATTCTTAATGTTTCAGGGAGAAGCTTGATAGGGGCATCAGGAAAACCAGTGTGCCAGCCTGTCAGGATGAGGGCATCAATAGTCTGGTCGTCACGATCCCACCCCAGAATTACATCACAAAAGCTGGCCTCGTTCTTCAGGGCACTTTGAAACTTTTTCCCGGATATATATTTGCCTCGGAGTACCCCGTCATGGTCTGTAATTCCTATTTTTACATAGTGATCGTCTTTTATATCCTGCGGCCTGAGGCTTGCATTCTCTGTGTTTTCAGATGGCATTGTTTTTCTTTCTGTGAACCAATTTTTGCAAATATACCAAAAAAAATACGATTGACAATGGTATTATCAGAATATAAAAAACCATTAATGGGTTGGTTTGGAAATTAATCGTGAGAGTAGGGTGCCTTTGTATATGAGTAATTTTCATCATGATGAGCTTGGCTCTACACCGCTTTTTGCCTGTCAGTATGATAGACGTTTTTCATATTGCCTGTATGTGCCGGATAATTTCGGTGCAAGCAGTGCGCAGGATTATGCTCTGGCAGTAATTGTACACGGTTCGGGCAGGGATGCGCTGAAGTATCGTGATTGCTTTGTTGAGTTTGCAGAGAAAAACAAATGTATCGTTCTGGCCCCTTTATTTCCTTGTCGGGTTTGCGACGAGAATGATCTCAGTAGTTATAAATTCCTTATCTGGGATGGCTTGAGGTTTGATCAGGTGCTTCTTGCCATGGTGCAGGAAGTGGCAGACAAATACGGCATCGATGCTAGGCGTTTTCTGCTGTTTGGATTTTCTGGTGGTGGGCAATTTGTGCACCGGTTTTTCTATGTACATCCTGAAAGAGTAATGGCGCTTTCTATTGGGGCGCCCGGTGTAGTGACATTACCGGATGAAACACGTGACTGGTATGTAGGCGTTAAAAATCAGGAAGCCCTGTCTGGCGTACCTATGCAGACGGAGGGAATGAAGGATGTTCCTGTGCATACAGTGATTGGTGAGGATGATACGGAAAACTGGGAGATTACTATCCCACAGGACAGCCGTTACTGGATGGATGGTATAAATAATAGTGGTCATAATCGTCATGACAGGTTGGCCAGTTTGCGTAAAGGCCTTCAGGAGCTTGGTGTAACGGTGCGCCATGATGTTGTGAAGGGCGTCGGACATTATGGCTATGATGTACTGGAACCTGTATATGACTTCTTTGAAGAGGCTTTAAAGGCATCTCGCGGGGAACAGCAGGATGACTAGGTCTTTTCCGCGTATAGAGGTTGGCGGTAGTTCACGTGACAGGGGTGTGCAATATGGCGAGCAAGCAAAGGCGCAGATTGCTGCTGGTGTAGGTATTTATCGGGAAAGTTTTGCAAAAACGGGTTCTGACTGGAGTGAAGCGTGCGAGCTGGCACAATCATTTCTGGCTAAAGTGTCGGATTATGATCAGGATTTTCTGGTTGAAATTGAAGGCATCGCAGCGGGGGCGCAGCAGCCTGTTGCTCATATTATAATCCTGAATGCCAGAACCGAGTTGCAGTTCTGGAAAAACAAAGTGCCTGGAGAAAACCTTTCAGCGCAGGAAGAGTGCACAGCTGCGCTGGCCATGCCTTCGGCTACGGCAAATGGGCACTTGCTTCACGGGCAAAACTGGGACTGGAACCCTAGGTGTGCTGAGTCCGGCGTTGTTTTGTGTATCAGGTCAGAGACAGGGCCGGATATTCTGACATTTGTTGAAGCAGGGCAGCTGGCGAGAAGCGGGATGAACAGTGCAGGTATTGCCCTGACGGCTAATGGCTTACATTCCAGTATAGATTATGGCCGTGTTGGTATTCCTAACCCCTTTATGCGGCGTCGCTTGTTGATGCAGGACAGGCTAGCGCCTGCACTGTATGCTGTGACATCAGCAGATATTTCTTTTTCGCACTTTTTGCTGATCAGCCATGCGGGTGGTGAAGCTGTTGGGCTGGAGACAACGCCAGAGCATGTTTTCTGGGATCAGCCCACAGACGGTGTTTTGACTCATGCGAACCACTTTAAAACACCGGGTGCGTTGGCGCAGCTGCGGGACATAAGCTTCCTGCGCACACCGGAAACACTCTACCGGGACAGTAGAACAGCAGCAATTCTTGAACAGGCAAAAGGCCAAATCTCTCGCGAGACATTTATTGAGGCTTTTTCAGATACATATGGTGCACCTGATTCTGTGTTGCGGTCCCCGGCTGTGCGCCCGGGAGGTGTTCCTTCTGCGACGGTTGCCAGCATCATCATGGATACCACTGATAAGAAAATGTGGATATCAGCTGCCCCTTATGAAGGGAATGAGTATGTAGAGTATGGTTTTTAACATGCTTGTGCGTATTGCCATACTCCTGCAACTTGCCTTTGCAGCAATAAGCTTACCGGGGTTCGCGGACAGCAGCGGGACTTTGAATATTGCGGTGGAAACAGATATTCGTTCCACCAATCCCGGTGTGAAGCGGGACAGAACAACGGATGTGATTTTGCATCATGTTGTGGAAAGTCTGGTAGCTTACCGGAAGGACCTGAGCGTTGCCCCCATGCTCGCTGAAACGATTACACAAAGTGAGGATGGCCGACGGTATAGTTTCAGTCTGAGGCAGGGTGTGCGATTTCATAATGGTGAATTGCTGACTGCTGACCATGTGAAGTGGAGCTGGGATCGTATGCTGAACCCGGAAACTGGTTGGCGTTGCCGCCGGTGGTATGACGGTACGGGTACTAACTCTGTAAAAATTGTTTCCATTAAGGTGTTAGCGTCACACGAAATCGAGTTCCTCTTGGAAAAACCAAGTGCCAGTTTCTTGCACAGGATGGCAAATCTGCAGTGTATCACTGCGGTCCTGCATCCATCATCTGTTGGTGAACACGGCGAGTGGCTTAAGCCTGTTGGCACTGGCCCATACATGGTGAAAGACTGGCGGCGCGGTGAATATATTCTGCTACAGAAGTTTGGTAGTTATACGCCTGCACAGCAGCCACCAGATGGCTTGTCGGGCTTTAAAAAAGCACACCTGAATTTCATAAAGTTTACTATCATTCCTGATGCCTCTGTCGCAAAAGCTGCCTTGGCAGCAGGTGATGTAGATATTGTTATGCAAATACCCATGACAGTGTACCCTGAAATGAAAGATAAAGAGGGTGTCAAGGTATGGGTTCAGCCGGTCCTTGACTGGAATACACTCTTGTTGCAAACGGAAGATCCACTTCTAGCGGATGTAAGAATCCGGAAAGCTATTGCACATTCTATTGATCGTGAGGCCCTTGCAAAATATGCGACATACGGCATTTCAGGTGCAAATAGCTCTGTTGTTCCAACGCTTAGTCCTTTTTACTCAAAACAGCATGCTGCTTGGTACTCTTATGACCTGAAAAAGGCTAAGGCGCTTTTGCGGGAAGCTGGATACAAGAATGAGCTTTTAACCATCCAGACAAACAAAAAAGCCGTACACCTGTATGACAGCGCCATTATTATGCATGCTATGCTGCGCCGTGTAGGCTTTAATGTTGAGCTGGAAGTGATTGACTGGGCTACTCAGCTTCAAAACTATTTAACTGGTAATTTTCAACTTTCTGCGTTCGATTATTCAGCTCGGACTGAACCCTTTATGAACTATCAAGTGATCACGGGAACCAAAGTACAAAACCCGGCTATGCAATGGGGCTCTGTAGAAGCCATTACCTTACTTGATACGTCAGAACACTTGTTTGATGCGGAAAAGCGGCAAGGCCATTTTGAGCGTATGCATG
>JBFOLV010000478.1:0-2712 GCA_040830325.1 Kordiimonas sp.
CAACCGCAGAAGATGCAGGCCTGATTAACTGCCTCGGTTTTGAACAGCAACTACAAAACTTCCTGCACGGCACACCTGCTGAGGGTGAAACTGCCACGACAGTTACCCCAGCGCCACTAGTAAATGCTGACTCTACACCATCATACAATGATACAGCCTCCGTAGACCGCAGTGAAACAATCAGCATGACAATTGCAGCAATCGTCACTGATATTCTACCAAATCGCAATATGGTCATTCAGGCACGCCAAGAAGTTCGCGTGAATTTCGAAAAACGTGAGATGCTACTTGCTGGTATTATCCGCCCAGAAGACATTTCATCATCTAACCAAATTGCACACACACAAATTGCCGAAGCCCGAATTTCATATGGCGGCAAAGGCCAAATTACAGATGTCCAACAGCCACGTTATGGGACCCAACTGTATGACATCATTTTCCCGTTTTAACTAAGAAGGAGACGTACAACGAAGAACTAGGACTACTTACCGAAATAAAAGCCAACTTTAATTCTGCGCCCATTGTGCGCGCAGTGGCCGGAAGCAAATTTGCTACCGGCCTCTTTTTTTGTGCAGGCAAGATAGCACAACGTATAAAGGCTATGCTTTAAACACAAAAAAGGGAGCCGAAGCTCCCATTTTCCTTGCAACTTCATAATGAAGTTATTCGTCCCGGTGGACTTTCTCGGCGCGCTCATGCGCTTCCTGAGCTTCAATTGTCATAGTAGCAATTGGTCGGGCATCCAACCGGCGCAAGCTAATCGGCTCACCTGTTACATCACAGTAACCATATTCACCTTCTTCCAAACGACGAAGCGCTGAATCAATCTTAGATACCAATTTACGCTGGCGGTCGCGTGTACGAAGCTCAACAGACCAATCTGTTTCAGACGATGCACGATCAGCAATATCCGGTTCGCGCAAATTGTCTTGTTGTAGATTTTGCAATGTTTCAGCAGATTCTTTTAGAAGGTCTTCACGCCAATCAATTAGTTTTTGGCGGAAATACTCTTGCTGCATCTCGTTCATAAATTCTTCATCAGGCGACGGAACATAGCCTTCAGGAAGCTTTATAGCTGTCGTAGTTTCAGTCATCACCACTCCCAAACAAATAGACAAACGAGCCTTTGCCACGAAACAATCCCCTAAAGGCTCCGGCGTTATATAGAGATTTCGCTCCGTTCAGACAAGGCGTAATAGATATTTAACTATTTGAGAATTTTTGAAGCTATTTAAGGCGTTCCATAAGCCTTTGAATTTAAACGCCTAGTTTTGCTAATTCAACTTCTGCCCGCAGTTCAATTTCCAACAAAACTTCGTTCAAATGAGGGTCATCAGTCTTATTTTGCTGATTTCTAGCAAGATGAGCTAGATTTTTAAGATTAGGAACGGGAATCGCCCCAAGCAAAATACCCTTACGAATATCCTCTAAAAGCTCCAACATTTCCTCTGCTCTGGCCCTTCCCCTAGAGCGCCCATCGGTACTATCGGGTACTTCCTGCAATGCTAACAGTGAATCTATAGGAGCTATCGGCCCGGCACCACTTACACCATGAGCGGCTGAAGCGGGCGCAGCATCAGACACTTGGCTACTAAATTGCGTACCAGTGGTACCCTTCTTAGAGGTAGCTTTCTTTATCGTCTTGGACTGAATCTGGCCTGGACCTGTGATCTTCATACTATAAACTTATTCCTAAGCAGCAATGAGGGCAAGTATTGCTAACGATACTCGGCAACAAATTCCAACTAATCCTTCAAAAAAAAATTAAAACCTGTAATTACAATTACTTAAAGACACGCAATCTGTTGGCATAATTTTAGCATAATCATCACTGAATAGTAAAATACGGCGCAACAAGCCTCTCCGAGTAACGGATATAGATTATGCTGAACATATTTCGATTCCTTAGTTTGCTTACCAGCACTATTGTCTTGGCAACTATTGCCGGGCAACAAGCCTCTGCAGCAACCTCACGAATAAAAGACATTGTGTCGATCGAAGGCGTTCGCGAAAACCAATTACTAGGATATGGACTGGTCGTAGGCCTCAACGGCACCGGTGATACACTGAGAAATGCCCCTTACACAGAACAAAGCTTAACAGCCATGCTTGAACGCCTAGGCATTAATGCCAAAGGCACCACTATGCGACCAGAAAATGTTGCAGCGGTGATGGTAACCGCAAATTTGCCCGCATTTTCACGTCAAGGGACACGCATTGATGTCTCTGTCAGCTCTATGGGTGATGCTGAAGACCTAAAAGGCGGCACTTTACTAGCGACGCCAATGATGGGTGCTGATGGTGAAGTATATGTGGTAGCACAAGGAGCTGTTGCTACGGCTGGTTTTGCGGCGTCTGGCGAGGCTGGCTCTGTAACGCAAGGCGTTCCAACTGCAGGCCGTATAGCAAATGGTGGCATTGTAGAACGCGAGATTACTTTTGAACTAAGAGATATGGGTTCCCTAAAACTTTCTCTTCACAACCCAGACCTTACAACGGCCCGTCGCATTGCTGGCGCAATTAATACCCACCTGCAAAGTGCAATTGCGCGCCCGCTAGACCCTTCAACAATCTTGCTAGCCCGGCCAGTAGGATACAACCTTTCGATGGTTGATTTACTTACTGATATTGAACAGTTAACTGTTCAACCCGAGACTAAAGCACGAGTTATTATCGATGAACGTACAGGTATTATCGTTATGGGCGATGATG
>JBFOLV010000479.1:0-2951 GCA_040830325.1 Kordiimonas sp.
ACGCTTAATTACACGCACAATCGGTTTAATATCTGATAACGCCTGAGTTAGTGTTTCCTCTTTAATGCCTCGTTCGCGAGCTTCAACTTTCACGCCTTCAAGCCACGTTTGAAAAGCTGCATCTTCACTTGGTTTACTATCGTTAGCTGAGAGCATAGTGCCGAGAGCTAAAGTGGCCGCAAAGATGGGTAAACGGGCGACGTGAAAATATCGCATAGAACTGAAAACTCCCCTGAAAATCATTTGCCGTAACTGTATGCGCTAGCGGTATAGAAAGACAAGGCTAGAAAGATGCCTTTTTGATGGCAAAGCTTCACTTTTTTGAGAATCAAAAAAGGCCGACGCATTTCGCGTCAGCCTTTATGAATTGGTGAGCCCGACAGGGTTCGAACCTGTGACCTACTGATTAAAAGTCAGCCGCTCTACCAGCTGAGCTACGGGCCCTCAATGTGTTCCGCAGAGTGTTGATCCCCTTGGACGCGGCGGAACATAGGTCCAAGATGTTGGTGGGTCAAGAAAAACTATCACCTTTTTGTAACTTTTTTTTAAAGTCTAAGGTTTCCAACATTTACAACGACATATTTAGCTATGAAACTATGAAGAAAGACCTAACAATCATAAAAATGAAGATGACTTTCTTCATAGAGCATAGCAAATCAAATTTTATATTTTCTAAATTGGGTCGATGTCGCCTGAACGATATCTTTCTCGGAACCGGTTGGCATGATTTGTAAGATCACCAGCTTCAATCGCTGAACGTAAACCCGCCATTAAGTCCTGATAGAACTGCAAGTTATGCCATGTAAGCAGCATCGCCCCCTGAATTTCACCTGCACGTATTAGGTGACTAACATAGGCCCGGCTATAGTTGGTGCATGCCGGGCATGAACATTCAGCATCGATAGGCCTGTCGTCATCTTTATGTCGAGCATTCTTCATATTGATGGGACCGCGGCGAGTGAAGCCTTGTCCTGTGCGGCCTGAACGGGTTGGCATTACGCAGTCAAACATATCAATTCCGCGCTCTACTGCGCCTACGATATCGTCTGGCTTCCCTACCCCCATTAGATAGCGTGGTGTGTCTTTCATCATGCGTGGCATAGTGAAATCGAGCACTTTGAACATCGTTTCTTGACCTTCGCCAACCGCCAGGCCGCCGACTGCATAACCATCGAAACCAATATCGGCCAGAGCGTCGATAGACCGATAACGTAGATCCTCATAGACACTGCCTTGTACAATACCAAAGAGCGCGGTTCGCGAGGCATGTTCTTCACCAGAATCAAACCCATCTCGTGACCGCTTTGCCCACCGCATGGATAGTTCCATTGATTCTTTTGCAACATCATATTCCGCGGGAAAAGGGGTACATTCATCGAAAGCCATCACAATATCGGAGTCAAGCAACCGTTGAATTTCCATGGACCGTTCTGGCGTTAACATAATGTGACGTCCATCAATATGGCTTTGGAAAGAGACACCTTCTTCGCTCATTTTCCTAAGTTCAGTAAGAGACATAACTTGGAAACCACCGGAGTCGGTCAAAATCGGTCGATCCCAGTTCATGAATTTGTGCAAACCGCCTAGTTTTGAAATCCGCTCAGCGGTTGGACGAAGCATTAGGTGATATGTATTTCCCAGAAGAATATCGGCTCCAGTAGAGCGAACATTTTCTGGCATCATTGCTTTCACTGTACCTGCGGTTCCCACAGGCATGAACGCTGGTGTGCGAATCTCACCTCGGTGCATAGCAATTGTGCCTAAACGGGCATCGCCATCTGTTGCGTGAACGGTGAAGTTAAAGCGTTCAGTCATTTATAGGTCCTTCGTAGGAAATAATAGGCTGCTGTCACCATATGAGTAGAAACGATAATTTTCGTTAATTGCTTCTGAATAAGCGTGTTTCATTTTTTCCATTCCGGAAAATGCTGATACGAGCATAAACAAAGTTGACTTTGGTAAGTGGAAGTTGGTCATTAGTACATCAACTGCCTTAAACTTGTATCCAGGCGTAATAAAAATGTCTGTATCGCTTTTGAACGGATGAACCACGCCGTCTTCATCTGCAGCGGATTCTAACAGCCTTAAAGATGTTGTCCCTACGGAAATAATTCGTCCGCCGGCCTCTCGCGTCTGATTGATCAATTTAGCGGTAGTAGGAGTAATCTCTCCAATCTCACTATGCATCTTATGATCTTCAGTATCGTCTGCCTTTACTGGGAGAAAAGTTCCAGCGCCCACATGGAGTGTAACGGCGGCTCGCTTGACTCCTTTTGCCTCTAGAGATTCTAACATGTGCTCAGTAAAGTGTAGCCCGGCAGTTGGCGCTGCTACCGCACCATCCGCAGTCGCAAACATGGTTTGGTAGTCACTGTCATCTTTTTCGTCAACGGTGCGCTGTGATGCAATATAGGGCGGTAATGGCATAGTCCCGTGCCCTTTTAGGGCTTCCCAAATTGCCTCATCTTCCACCAAAAACTTGATAGTGCGCTCACCGTCCGAGCCTATTTCGATTACTTCAGCCTTAAGTCCTGTAAAATTTAGTATGTCTCCTAGGCGGCATTTCTTTGCAGGTTTTGCAAATACACGCCAGATAGTGTCACTCTCCTTCTTATGGAGAGTAACTTCTACCTTTGCTTCACCGCGTTTTCCGTAAAGTCTACCGGGGATCACTCGGGTATCATTAAAGATGAGTAAATCTTTCTCATCTAAGAAATCGGCAAGGTCACAGACTTTGGCGTGCTCTAAAGTGTCGCTCACGACTAACATACGAGCACTGTCACGAGGAACCGCAGGGCGAAGCGCGATGTTTTCCTTCGGAAGATTAAAATCAAATAAATCTACATTCATATCGTGGCTTTTACAGTTTGGTTGCTGTGCGAACAAGAAAAAGGGCGCTAAAAGCGCCCCAATATCGCTTGGTTCATATAATACTATTCGTTTACATCTGC
>JBFOLV010000480.1:0-4408 GCA_040830325.1 Kordiimonas sp.
ATTGGCGGCGCGACAGCAAATGCGGTTGGCGATAGATTAAAGCGATTGTCTGATAGTGCACAAATTCTGGTGGTAACACACAGCCCGCAAGTAGCAGCATGTGGCGATAGTCAATATCAGATATCAAAAGGTGACAAAGGCAACATCACGCGTACAAGTGTACGGCAGTTAGGGAACAGTGAACGCCGGGAAGAGATCGCACGTATGCTGGCTGGTGAGGAAATTACTGATGCCGCCCGTGCCGCGGCCGATCAACTTTTACAAAACGGACTTTAATAGATGGCAGACTTGAGTAGCGTTGTTGTTGGTGAGTTGACCAAATCTGAAGCACGGATTGAATTAGCTCGTCTCGCGATGGAAATTGCGTTTCATGATCAAAAGTACCACGGAGATGACGCACCTGCTATTAGCGATGCTGAGTATGATGCGTTACGCCGGCGGAATACTGAGATTGAAGCTCGTTTCCCTAATTTGGTCCGCGATGACAGCCCGACGAAGCGTGTAGGTAGCGCGCCTAAGCAGGATAAGTTTGATAAAGTAACGCATGCGCGGCCTATGCTGTCTCTTGATAATGCATTTAGTGACGAAGATGTGGTTGACTTTGAAGGGCGTGTTAAACGCTTCTTAGGCCTGCCCAGTACCGATATTGTAACGTTGACTGCAGAGCCTAAGATTGACGGCCTTTCCTTGGCATTACGCTATGAGAAAGGTGTGCTTGTTCAAGCTGCTACACGCGGAGACGGGGCTGTTGGCGAGAATGTTACAGCAAACGCGAAAACGATTGCTAATGTACCGCATAAACTGGCGGGTGACGGTTGGCCTGGCGTAATTGAGGTCCGCGGCGAAGTTTATATGGGAAAGCAAGACTTTCTTGCTCTTAATGAAAGGCAAGAGCAGACGGGCAACAAGGTTTTTGCTAACCCTAGAAATGCTGCGGCTGGTTCCTTGCGGCAGTTGGATACAAGCATCACAGCCTCACGTGACCTTAAATTTTTTGCGTATGCTTGGGGTGACGTAAGCGAGATGCCTGCCTCTACGCAGATGGGTATGATTGAATTGTTTCGCCTTTGGGGGTTTGATGTAAACCCTCTCATGCAGGCATGTGCCGGGGCTGCTGAAGCAGTGGCACACTACCGCTCAATAGAAGCTCAGCGATCGGTGCTGGATTATGATATTGATGGTGTTGTATACAAGACAGATAGCCTAGGTTATCAGGAACGTCTAGGCATGGTAGCGCGTGCACCGCGCTGGGCGATTGCTCATAAATTCCCTGCTGAGAAAGCAACAACCACACTTCTGGATATTGATATTCAAGTTGGCCGCACAGGGGCTTTAACACCGGTCGCCAAGCTTGACCCCATTACTGTTGGCGGTGTTGTAGTTTCAAATGCTACACTTCATAACCGTGATGAAATTGCGCGTCTTGATGTTCGTGTTGGTGACACCGTGGTTATTCAACGAGCTGGCGACGTAATCCCGCAGGTAGTTTCCGTTGTTGCTGAGAAACGTAAACCAACCACCCAGACTTTTAAGTTTCCAACTGAATGCCCTGCTTGTGGCTCACATGCCGTAGCGGAAGGTGATGATGTTGTTGTTCGTTGTACCGGTGGTCTTATTTGCCCGGCGCAAAGAGTTGAGCGTTTGCGTCACTTTGTATCCCGAAATGCGTTTGATATTGACGGGCTTGGTCAAAAGCAAATTGAGCAACTGTTTGAAAAAGGTTGGGTATCCGAACCTGCTGATGTCTTTAAACTCGCGGCGAAGAACAGCGCTGAAGGCAACATAATGCAGAAATGGGAAGGTTGGGGTGATCTTTCTGTTAGTAACTTAATGGCTGCAATTGAAGATCGGCGGGAGATAGATTTCCATAGAGTGTTATTTGGCTTGGGGATACCAAGTATTGGCCAAGAGACTGCCAAAATATTTGCCCGACATTTTGCAGATACTGATGCTCTAATCGCTTACTTGAACAAAGCGCTCGATCTGTTCAATACACTTACTGCCCAAGCCAACGAGCAGGCTGTTTCATCATTAAATTATATTTTGCTAACATTCGGGCATCTAAAAGATTTTTCCATTGCTTTGCGTCCGGCAGATTTACTGGGTGACCCAAACTCTATTCTGAAGTTTGTAGCCGAGCGACTGTCTCGTATGAAGTCTGGCAAGCTTAAAGCAGAAAATGTCAAAGTTGCTCATTTGGAAACAGTTGCGGCGTTATTAGATGATCCAAGTTATGTCTTGCCACTTGATGCAGCCAGAGCGCTTTACAACCACAATCAGGAACTTTTCGCGATAGATGGTATTGGCGCAGATGCAATTTTAAGCCTTGAAGATTTTTATGTAGAAGAGAAAAATCGTTCGGCTATGCTTGGTTTACTTCAGGAGCTAAACGTTAAGCCTATTGAGGCGCAGGCTGATGATAGTCCTGTGTCCGGTAAGACTGTTGTGTTTACAGGAACTCTGGAGAAAATGACAAGAGCGGAGGCAAAAGCAAAAGCTGAGTCTCTTGGTGCCAAGGTTTCTGGCTCAGTGTCTGCCAAAACAGATATCTTGGTGGCTGGGCCGGGGGCAGGCTCGAAACTAAAGAAAGCAGAGTCTTTGGATGTAAAGGTAATGAGCGAGGAAGAATGGTTGGCCTTTGTTCAAATGTAGTCGGTCAACGTCCAATAAAGTGAAGGAAATATGATGCCACTGAAGATGCTTCAAATCACTGCACCTGTGGCAGCGGAAGAAAATATCCGCAAGCTTGTTAGCCAAGAGAGTGTGATTTCCTTTCATAAAGGTGTTGATCTAGAGGAAGATCACGCAGTGTTCTTTCTACTAACGCGCGCTGAGAACCGGCAAGTCGTTGTCGATAAGCTTCATAGTCTGGTGAAGACATCTGAGAAGGCACGAATAAATATCATTCCAGTGGATGCTACGCTGCCGGCTGTTGAAACGAAAGTGAGTGGTGATACCCGAGAAGAGCTATACCAAAAGATTGGACAGGGCGCTCGACTCGATTTTACTTATATGCTTCTGACGTTTCTCTCAACGATTGTAGCTCTCATTGGGCTAATTCAGGATAATGTTGCGGTTGTTGTTGGTGCGATGGTTATTGCACCTTTTCTCGGACCGAATTTGGCTTTTGCCTTCGCAACTTCTCAGGCAGATAAGTCATTGATGGGGCAATCCTTTGTTACCGGTGTGGTTGGCTTGTCTTTTACCATTCTAATTTCTGCGGTTTTTGGTTACGTGTTTGAAGTAGCGCCGGAGAGTACAGAACTTACGAGTCGTACAGTTGTTGGCTTAAGTAGCGTCGCCCTAGCCGTGGCATCAGGTGTGGCGGGTGTGCTTTCACTAACTACTGGACTTTCAATGACATTAGTTGGTGTGATGGTTGCGGTAGCATTGCTTCCTCCTGCTGCCACTTTTGGATTTATGTTGGGGTTGGAGGATTGGAAAGCGGCTTACGGTGCAGTCCTGTTACTGTCCGTGAATATTGTCTGCGTAAATCTTTCTGGACTGATCGTATTCCTTGCTAAGGGGATCACACCGCGGATGTGGTTTGAGCGTAGAATGGCTAAACCCTATGTTATTTCAGGCATAATTATTTGGTCATTGGCGCTTGTTTTTTTGATGGGACTTATCGCTAAGTTCTATTAACTGTACTTTATAGTCCAGTTATTCATCACACAATTGTCACATTTAATTAGGTATGCGTTTTATGCATATCTAATTTGCGTTTTTAACTACTTCTTAATCATGAGGCTCGGCACTATCTAGTGCGTGTCAGCGCGAAAGACTGACAAGAAAACACGGCGAGACCCCTGGAGAAGAAAAATGGCACAAGCACTAAACAACACAGTAGAATTTACACCTTTCAGCTTTTTTGGATTACTTGCTGGCGAAGGCCAGGTACCAGGAGCTGTTAGCGGTTCGACGGACAAAGAAATTTTCACAGTAGCAGTTGAAGAAGCTGCGCGCGAAGTTGCTTCGGACCTCACTGCTAAGGGTGATTTCTTTTCCTTTATGGTTGAAAACGGCCTTATGGCTCAAGAAGCTCCTAAGAAGAAGTATAACTTCAAAATTGTTCGTCCAACGAACCTTGGCGGCGGTTACGGCGGCTTCGGTGGCGGTAGCTTCGGTAACGGTGCCCTAGCACACTAAGAATTCTACAAGCCAGTAAGGGCTGGCTTGGCCTCCACCACCCTCCCATGGTGGAGTTTCCTCCCTGGCTCACTCTTCGGCTTTTGTAAGTTTGAGAGCGAGCCACTCTCCCTTCTCTATTCTGCCCTGAATACCTAGTCCTCGTGCTTCATAGGCGTCGAGGACTTCTTTTTCTTGGGTATCTAAAAGCCCTGATAAAATTAAGGTACCTTTTGGTGCCAGCGCATCAGTAATGTCACCAGCCATTTCTATAAGTGGC
>JBFOLV010000481.1:0-3111 GCA_040830325.1 Kordiimonas sp.
AAACAATTCTTTATAGAGCTTACTAAAGTGGCTGGGTGAGCTGAAGCCCACGGCATATGCAATCTCATTCACGGTTGCGTATGCTCTTTGTCGTATTAAATCATGCGCTACCAGAATGCGTTGCTGCTGAATGAAATTGATAGGAGATAAATTTGTGGCTGTCTTAATTTTCCTGCGCAAGGTACGGTCACTAACAGCTAATTCGGTTGCCAAGGTCGTAACGCCAAACGTTTCATCGCTAATGTGCTGATGTATTATATTGACTGCATCTGCGAGAAATCGGTCTTGTACAGAAGGCACAGTAGTATTGGTTTGATCGAAAAACTTGTTACGAGCTAGTGCTGCCGACAGTTTTTTTTCATAGGATGTATTAAGGGTTTGAAGATCTCGCACCTCCTCATCTGCCTTCGCCTTAAGTTCCTTACTATGCTGGTTGCATGCTAGGAAAATGAGGCACGCCTCTATCATAAGGGTGGCTTGATAGATCCAAATATCTAACGTCTGGTACATAGGGATCGGGTCGTAAGAGACCGCGAATACCCAAAACGGATCGGTTGCCAACTGAGATACGATAATACCAGCCATCAAAACAAAAAAGGAAACAGATAGTATTTGAGCCGTCCTCTGCCGTTTGAAGGCAAAATACACACAGGAAAGTAAGCAAGTCAGGGATAAAAAACCAATTGTATCCCCAAAAATGCTTGAAAAAGAGTTGCTTGGTATAATCCATACTAAAACCAACAACGTGCCTTGTGGCACAAGTGACAAGGCTTTGAATGCCATAGCGAACCGTGGAGTTTGGCTTTTCAAAGACAGTAATTCATAGGTGAAGGACATCATGGCAAAACTGGCCAATACCTCCATTGAGTTACGAATGATAAAGTTGGCTGTAGCATCTCCTATGCTAAGGCCAAGCAAGCTGGGAATATCGTGATAGAACAGGTTTCCTACTGAGATAAACAGTAGGTAAGAACAATAATACGTTGTCGCTAAGTTGCGAACGTGCCGACGCCAAAACAAAGTCACAAAAAATAGGCCGAGGAAAAAACCGGTGGCGATAACGATTTGAACAATTTCGGACAAAGTCTGCCTAGATAGGTCACTAGAGGGTGTCATGGCCGCAACAATATGGCCCTGCACAGGATCAACGACAGAAATTCTATATGTCTTTGTTTCACCGGGTACAATTGAAATGGTGAGCGCGGGTTTAAGAGAAACCACCATGCGCTGCATGCCAGGTTGATATTCACTGATAGATGAAAACGTGCCTTCAGTGTCTGCTTCAAACAGTTGCATATGCTCTATAGTTACACTTTCAAGCCTTATGGCCCAATTTCTGTGCTGGCTGGATGCGTTTTGTAGCGAGAACTGTATCCACAAAACAGTTTCTTCTGATCCTGTAATGGTGAAGTAATCATTGCAATTCGGCACAAAATTTAGGTCTTCTAGACCACCCTGGGGATCGTACAAGGCGTAACTTGCGTTCTGCGCAATATTGATTGGCGCCTTCTCATCGGAGAGGATGATAGTTGACGGGCAATCGTCCTCTGCATGTGATGCAGTGGAGTATAACATTCCAATCAAAACGATGCTGAGCATCGCAATACGGCTGCTCGCCTTCCAGATGTTATCGAGTACCACTCTTAGATATCTCCGTGACCCTGGCATATTCTTTTAGAAGACCTCACTATGCAAAGACAGCTTTGCTTATATCTACACCTTAGACCGCCCTGTCCAGACATTACAATTCGTAGTTTCAGGCTGAGTTGCTCAGCTAACAGACACAAAACGGACAAACTTGCGCGGTGATCGGCCATGTGAAGTAAAAGTCTTTTAACACAACGAGTTAGATTGCTATTGCGGCAAGTGTCGTTGGCAGCTTGTCATCGACTAGAAAGATCAGCATGAGGTTTCTATGTTCGCAAAATCTAATCAGTTGCAGCAGACTAAGCATCGTACACCTGCGGCTCAACTAGCTACGGAAACCGCAAAAGACAATGTGCATCATGCAATCTGTATACGCGAAGCCAAGTTAACCGATGTTGACGATTTGCTTGATCAGGCAGAGCAATTCCATGCTGAGTCCAGTTACAGGCACATCCCCATCAATATCGATAAACTCCGTAGCTTTTACCAGACACAGGTGACACTTAAAACGTCACTGCTTCTAGTTGCCCACAAAGGCGATCAATTGGTTGGACATTTTGTTGCTCACATTTATGACTTCTATTTTTCCGATGAACGTTCCGCCGCTGATCTCATTTTTTTTGTAGCCCCCGAAACACGTGGTTCAAGGACAGCTGTGTCTTTCGTACGGCGATACCTACGCTGGTGCAAGGCCAACAAAGTGGTGGACGCATCACTTTCTATCAGCACCAACATTAACCCGGAAAAAACATCTCGCTTCTATTCAAAGCTTGGCTTCCCGCTTGCGGGGCATCTTCACAAAAAACAAATGGCATAATCCGGAGGGCATACCATGTGCTTGGTTCCATCTTTTCCAACCAAAATACTGGCGGTTTCACCAAACAGTACCAATGTGGCGCTTCCCGATCCCTCAGTGACTGTAAATGGTTCTATCAACACGGCAGATATACAGATCACAGCCCACGGCGGCACAGTGTCCGTGAATACGACGGGTGTGACAATAACCGTAGGCGATGGCACTGACGATCAGGCGATAACAATCAATGGAGATAATTCAGCGCTACAGACCGCGCTGGCAACCCTCACTTTTACGCCAACGAGTGGACTGGTTGGGGAAGAAGAGGCTCACGTACAGTTGAGTTCAAGCGGGGCCGCAAATTCCAGACTTGAAATCATTCTGATTAATGCGCCCTTTATTACTTTGCCCTCTGCTCCAAGTGTAGCGGAGGATGCCATCAATGTACCATTTGGGAGTGCGCTAAACATTGATGATGCCACTGGCGATAATCAAACGGTTACGCTAACGGTTACGGGCGGTACCTTCTCAATCGGAAACAATGCTGGCCTCTCATATAGTGTTGGCAATGGCTTTGTCAACACAACTGCCACTTTCTCAGGCTCACTGGTGGACGTGAATAACGCCCTCGACACCCTTGTTTTTACACCTACATCCAATCTGAATGG
>JBFOLV010000482.1:0-2014 GCA_040830325.1 Kordiimonas sp.
CAGATAAATCACCCACAAACGCAGCAAAACCTTGACGTTCGGCCTCACTAACGCCAATTTGGCCGCTCATTTTATTTAGTTCAGGAGATGTTTCATGAAACCGGGCGCTGGTACAGACAAAAAGCTGACCTCTAGCTGGGCACGTCAAACCCAAATGGTGCGGGCAGGCACTATGCGCTCTGATCTTGGTGAAATGTCTGAAGCACTATTCCTTACCTCCGGTTTTTCATATGAAACAGCCGAAGAAGCAGAAGCACGTTTTGATGGCCGCGCTGAAGGTTTCACCTATTCACGCCAATCAAACCCAAACCTCACTATGCTGCAAGATCGTATGGCGCTTCTTGAAGGGGCCGAGGTTGGCCGGGCGACAGGCACTGGCATGGCTGCAATGACAGCTTCACTGCTCGCAGGCCTCCGAGCTGGTGACCATGTACTCGGCGCACGCGCACTCTTTGGCTCCTGCCGTTGGCTAATGGACGAACTTCTACCGCGTTATGGTATTGAAACCACCGTGATTGACGGCACGGATATGGATGCCTGGAAAAAAGGTGTTCAGCCAAACACTAAAGTGCTCTTCATGGAAACACCTGCAAACCCTACACTTGAGATCGTGGATATCAAAGCAGTTGCAAACCTGGCACACGAAAACGGTGCAAAACTGGTAGTGGATAATGTATTCGCAACGCCAATCTTACAGCGGCCAATGGAACTGGGCGCTGACATTGTGTGCTATTCAACAACAAAACATATTGATGGTCAGGGGCGCTGTCTTGGCGGCATGATCTTGTGTGATGAAGCATGGGATGAAGAATTTTTGTACCCTTATTACCGTCACACAGGCTGTGCAATGGCACCGTTCAATGCTTGGATGATGCATAAAAGTTTGGAAACATTAGGCCTACGTGTTCATGCGATGTGCGACAATGCTGAAAAAGTGGCTGCTGCAGTTGCAACTAAAATTGAAGATACTCGCCACCCTGTTCTGGACACGTTTAAGCAACAGAATTTAGCGCTATCTCAAATGGATCGTGGTGGCACAATGGTAGTGTTTGAACTGCCTGGTGGCCGCGAGCAAGCCTTCAACTTCCTGAACTCACTTGAAATTGCTGATATTTCAAACAACTTGGGCGATTCGCGTTCAATAGCCACTCACCCATGGAGCACCACACACAAGGCCCTGTCAGAAGAGTCGCGCCTTGAACTTGGTATCACGCCGGGCCTTATCCGTTTGTCTGTTGGTCTTGAAGATGCTGGTGACTTGATAGACGATGTTACGAAGGCACTTGATAAAGCTGGCGCGTAGAAAGCACACACAATGTTAGATGAAGAACGCCTAATTGATGACGTTATGACCTTCACTGAAACTACGGAGGGTGTCCGGGTTTCAGTGCAGTCCTATTATCTTAGCGAACAATCTGACCCTCCTGAAGGCAAGTATGTTTGGGCCTATCGCATCTTAATTGAAAACGAAGGCGATATTCCCGTTCGCCTGCTTACCCGCCACTGGATTATCACAGATGGTCAAGGCGCTACGCAGGAAGTTATGGGTGACGGCGTTGTTGGCGAGCAACCAAGGCTAGAGCCCGGCAGTGACTTTATCTACACTAGTGGTTGCCCCTTGAGCACACCATCAGGCTTCATGCAAGGCAGTTATGATATGGAAGATGCGGTGGGTCGCACTTTTAAAGTTGCTATTCCTGCTTTTTCACTCGACAGTCCATTTGGTTCCAATAAAGTAAATTGAACCAACCGCAGAGAAACAAGTAGGAAAAGGGCATCGTGCTCGACTTACGACCAGTATTATACACCCTTGGTGGCTTAATCTGCATGATGTCTGCAGGCATGATACTACCCATATTCATGGACCTTCTTGCAGGCAACCCTGACTGGGAAATTTTCATTCTGGCGTTATTCCTTAGTCTCACTATTGGCGGCATGCTCATGCTGGGTAACCGGGGCACAGGAGACACCCTTAACTTGAAGCAAGCCTTCTTGTTAACAACCTCTGCTTGGG